>SXZD01000252.1 GCA_005788065.1 Burkholderiales bacterium | reverse complement strand
TGCATGACGTTGTGACCGATTTCCATGTTTTCGATGATTTTGGCCAGGCCCAGCATGAACGCGCCGGTCCCCATGACCACCAAAAACAACGTCATGTCAGCCCAGGCCAATTGGCTCCAGGGCGAAGCAAGCAGGGACAGCATCATAACGATGCGGCCCGAGAGGGCCAACAGGCGCTGAGCGCGGATGACACGCAGAATGTATTGACGGTCTCTGGCGCCGCGGGAGTCCATGACCTCGTTGCGGATGGCGTCCATTTCGCGGCCGAACTCCTCGATTTCGCCCGGACTCAAGTGTGTGGGAATGCCCATGTTGATGCCTCGCTTTCAGTGTGTGTGTATCGGCTCAGACATCGCTTTGGCTGTAGATCTCGCTATGCCACAGCCGACTTATTGTGCACAACTGTACACCATACTTATGGAGGGATCACTCTATTGTCAAGGATGGCGGCAGGCACCCTGTGCGCGCCGACTCGACGCACGCTTTCATTCAAACGGGGTTTGATCAGGCGGTGGACTATACTCGTCGGCGTGGGGCATTGAACGCCTTCCGATTGAAAACCGATACCACATGGATCCTAGAACGCTTGATTGGTATGACATGACGGGCCAGCAGACGGCCTGCCGATATGAGTCGGTGGATAGCCCTTTCGGTCCGGTTGATGTTTGCGGTTGATGTTTGCGGTTGATGTTTGCGGTTGATGCGCCGCACTGTCAGCCACCGTCTCAGGATTCCCCCTCCAGTGTGTGACAACGGAAGACCTGCCCGTGCGTTTAAACTGATGTCAACAATATATATCACCGGAGCAGTACATGAACGCACGCACAATTCTCACCTCAACTGCCTTGGCTTTGCTGATGACAACCTCGGTCGCATGGGCAGATTCCGACAAACGTGACCGTGACCGCTATGAGCGTGATGATCGCGACTCGCGCGAACGTCGCGAATACCGTGATCGTCGCGACTACCGTGATGAGCCTCGCAATCACGGCCAGGAAGTCAGCCGCAGGGCACATGAGCGCAACGAAGATCGCAAGGCTGAAAAGCGTCGTGATCGCGATGACGACGGACGTTACTCACGTCGTGATGATGACGGTCGCAATGACCGTTATACCCGCCGCGATGGTAATGCCGTGTACGACCGGGATGGCCGTTTTATCGGAACACGTCAGCCGTCAGGTGTCATCATTGATCGCGATGGTCGTCCCATCGGAACCGGTGTCTCCAGCTCGCAGACCGTATATGACCGTGATGGACGTGCCGTGGGCACCGTCGGTGGCGCTGGCAGCGTTGATCCGACCCGTGCAGCCACTGAGGCGATGATCGGCATTCTGACGAAATAAGCGACAGCGCCCCTGCCGTTCGTGCAGGGGCGTCGTTCGCATTACATCAGAACTGATACACAAAACCCGTGTTCAGGGATTGCAGCGACTTGCCCATGCCCTTGCCGTAGTTGTAGTTGGCATACAGATTGTAGAAATACACGTCGCGCTTTTTGGTGAACTGACGTGGTGTATCAGCAGTGAGACCTGTGATGTCCTCCCACAGACTGGACAGGGTGAAACTAGAAAATTGGGGGGAGATCAACAGCACGCAACTGAAAGCCCAGCCGGAACTGATTGCAAAGTATCTGGGCGTTTGAGTCGCTCGCTTTGCAGCAGAGGTGTTGCGCCGGGCAGAAGAAGATTGATCTTCGAAGGGCTGTGACTGGCTTATCGCCCCTGCAACATTTTCTGTCGCTTCATCAGCCACGCATCCAACCGTCCTGCGAATGCTTTCCGGTCGGATGCGGAGAATGCCGCGGGGCCCCCGGTTTGCACGCCACTGCCACGCAATTCGTCCATGAAATTGCGCATGGTCAGACGCTCTTCAATGTTTGCAATCGTCAGCACTTCGCCCCGTGGGTCGATGA
Source organism: Burkholderiales bacterium (assembly GCA_005788065.1). GTDB lineage: Bacteria > Pseudomonadota > Gammaproteobacteria > Burkholderiales > Burkholderiaceae_B > SXZD01. The sequence continues at coordinate 31,142 of SXZD01000252.1, read as the reverse complement.
CCGTTGCACCCTTTGCAATAACGAGCGAGGCGAGTGGAATATCGGCCGTGATGACCAGATCGCCACTGTTGGTCTCTTGCGCGATGCGCTGGTCGGCCACATCAAAGCCGGATGGCACCACCAAGGCCCGGATATAAGGGGAGGGGGGTGTTCTGAGCATCTGGTTGGCCACCAGCGTGACTGACACTTTCGCACGGTCTGCCGCACGGAACAGTATGTCTTTGATGACGCCCGGGCAGGCGTCCGCGTCAACCCAGATCTGCACGATGAGTCCACCTTGCATGCATCACATCATCCGCCGCCGCATGGCCAGACTGAGCCAATCGACCGCCAGCACCAGCAGGATCATGGCAAACAGGACTGTCGCGGTTTTGCTCATCTGGAACAGGCCCAGATGAAAGGTCAGCATCTGCCCCAGTCCCCCTGCGCCGACCACACCCAGAATGGCGGCAGCGCGGATATTGTTTTCCCAGCGATACAGGGCATACGCAATCACCTGCGGCAGTATCTGCGGTAGCGTGGCATACCAGAACACCTGACCGCGGCTCGTACCTTGCAGCACCAATGCCTGTGCGGGCCCCGGGTCTGCGTTTTCGATGGTTTCTGCGTACAGTCTACCCAGCACGCCGGTGGTGTGAATGGCCAGCGCAAGCGTGCCCGCAAACGGGCCAAGACCTGCAGCAATCAGCAGCAAGGCCGCCCACACCATTTCAGGAATGGAGCGCAGCACATTGAGCAGGGTCTGCATGATGCTGCCACTTGCACCTTTCAAGCGCGCCGCTGGCAAGGCCAGCATCAAACCGGCCACAACGGCCAGCAGCGTGCCCAGTGCCGACATGGCCAGTGTCTCGAGACTGGCGATGGCTACCTGTTTCAGAAAGAGTGGCTTGAGGTTCGGATTGGCAAACTCTGCCAGAAAGCGGCCCATGCTCTGGGCCGATTCCCATGAAAAAAATTCTTGGAAGGCCAGTCCGAGTGTGGCAAAGCTCGCCACAATCAAGACCACGATGCCGGTTAGCACCCAGCAGACCACGCAGCGCGCATGAAACAGTTGCGGCGCCAGTTTGAAGGTTTCATTTGCAGCGTGGTGGGTGTTCATGTATGCCCCTTCATCCCAACATGCGGCGCAGCACACGGCTGACCTGATCGGCCGCAGCCACCAGCAAGATGAACACCAGCAACATCGTGGCCACTTCACCACCATTGAACAGGCGCATGGAATTGTCCAGTTCCTGCCCCAGTCCACCTGCGCCCACAAATCCCATCACCACCGAACTGCGGATGGCACATTCCCAGCGGTAGACCGTGTAACTCGTCAGCTCGGATGCATTCTGCGGCAGCAGCCCATACAAAAATGCCTGCAAGCGGCTGGCACCATTTCGCATCAGGGTGTCGCTGGCATGTCGGTCGCTGCTCTCAAGTATTTCGGCGTAGACCTTGCCCAGCATGCCCGCATAGGTCAGCGCGATGGCCAGCACGCCGGCGGTCGGTCCCAACCCAACCACACGAACAAAAGCCAACGCCCAGACCAGTTCGGGGATGGTTCGCAGCACCACCATCAGGGTGCGCACACCCTGACGGATACCGGTCGGTATCCACGCCATTTTGCCGGCATTGTTGAGCGCAGAAAGACTCAAGGGACGGGTAGCCATCAGGGCCATCGGAATGGCACCGAACAGCGCCAGCGTCAGCCCCGCTGTTGCGATCGCAACCGTGCGCCACGTTTCTCGCGCAACCATCAACAGGAACTCGCCCCCCACCGCCGGCGGAACAAACTCCGCGAGAAACTTGCCCATGGACTTCAGGGCCTCGGGAGTGAGCAACCGAGCCGGATTGAATTCGGTCAGCGGGAAAAGCGGCACGCAAAGGGCAATCGCCACCAGACTGAGCAACACGCGACTGACAAAACTCGGGTCGCGTGCAGCATGTGGATGCAGGAGAACGGATGCGGCCTGACTCATCTGCAGGTCATCACCTGTGACGTGGCAACGCCGGTTGCCTCAAAGCCGACAGGCAGCACCGCCGGTTGCTCCAGCTCATAGGCCTGATCTCCGTAGAGTTGTTGCAGGCGTTGTCGGCTGACCTCCGCTGCGGGCAGATCAAACTCGAGTTGTCCTTTTCTGAGCGCCAATACCCGCGGGAAAAACTGCAGGGCTGTCTCCACCTGATGCAGTGTGACCACCAGCGTGACGCCACGTTCTTTGGCGATACGCGTCAATGTGTCGATGGCCTGCAGGGCGCTGTTGGGGTCGAGTGCCGACAGCGGTTCGTCAATCAGCCACAACTTGGCGTTGCTCATCAGCAAGCGTGCCAGCGCAACACGCTGCCGTTCGCCGCCAGACAAGCGGTCTACCCGTTCAAACAGTTTGTCTGCCAGACCGAACTGGTCGAGTGCGGCATGCGCACCGGGTATGTCGCTGGGATAAAAAAGCGAGCGCAGGCTCTGCCCGATGCTCTGCTGCGGCAGTCGTCCAGCCAATATGGCAGTGACCACGCGCTGCCGTGGTGGCAGCGGCGGCACCTGCGGTGCGACGATCAGATGTTTGCGAAACTGCTGCAGGTCGGATTTGTCCAGTTGCCAGGGGTTTTGACCGTTGTGCAGCACCTCGCCCAATGAAGGCTTGAGCCCGGCTGCTAGCAATTGGATCAGCGTTGTCTTGCCCGAACCTGAGGGGCCGATGAGAGCCACATGTTCGCCCGATGCAATCTGCACTGACAGATGGTCGATTGCATGTGGCGCACCCGACGGTGCCGCCGGGTGCTTGCCACACAGATTGCGGGCACTGATCTCCATCGCAGATCCTCAGTCGATCAGACCGGCCGAGCGGCCTGCTGCTTCGATACCCGCATAGTTTTTGGCATCGGTGCGGATGTAGCGTGTGGCCCTGTTCAGCTTCAGCAGTTCAGCGTGTGCCGGATTTTTGGGGTCCATCTTGAGAAAAGCCTGGGCAATTTTTTCGCGCAGGGCAGGGCTCATGTCCTGATGCACTGACCAGTTGTAGTTGAAATAACCGGGTGTCGTATGGAAGACGTTGGTGTCGTTCGTATCCACTTTGCCTTCGGTGACGAATTTCTTCCACACGGTGATGTCGAGCGCGGCTGCATCCACCTGTCCGCTCACCACTGATGCGATGGTGGCATCATGCGCTTTGGAATAAGCCACACGTTTGAAATCTTTTTCAGGGTTCAGACCCGCATCCATCAGAAAGCTGCGTGGCATGAGGTGACCTGACGTGCTGGATTGTGAGCCGAACGACACGTTCTTGCCCTTCAGATCTTTCAGGTCCTTGATGCCGGAATTGGTCTTGGCTATGAACACGGACTGGAACTGTGTATCTTCCTCGCGCTGGATGATCGGAATGACCTTGTTTCCTGAACGCAGTTTGGCTTGCACGTAGGTAAATCCACCGAACCACACCACGTCCACTTTTTTGTTGACCAGGCTCTCGACAGCAGCGGGATAGTCGTTGACCGGCGTGAATTCGACAGGCATGCCCAACTCAGCGGTCAGATAGTCGGCCAAGGGCTTGATCTTGCGGATCTGCTCGGTTGCTGCTTCTTCCGGGATGGAGGTGATTTTCAGGGACGTTTGCGCGTGCGCAATGCTGCCCGTTGCAAGGGCTGCGACGGTTGCAAGTGCTGCCAGTGCGCTACCCATCAGCCCGCGCAGGGTGCGGGGCGCTTGGCTTGTCGCGTTCAGATGTGATGCATGCGCATGGCGTGTTTCAACGATCATGGTGATTTCTGCTCCGTCAGCTAATGTGTGTGAAAAACCTCAATGGTCAATACTACGTGATTTGCCGGCTTATTTCATGGGATGGATCACCCCTCATGGTTAATACGGAGTCTTAAACGCACTGGCCGGGATGGTGGATAATGGATGACCTGTCTCAGAGGACAATCCTGTTTCAGGCAAACCCTGTTTCAGCTAATCCCCAATTCAGGCAGACCCCATGCTTCATGCCCTTTTGCAAAACGTCAAAGCAGTTCACCAGCAGATACAGTCCAATCCCGGCAACCCGGTTCAACTTGGCCTGTTGGCGGCTAGTCTCGGAGACAGCTCAAACCTTGCGCTAATGATTTTTGTCTGCGGCTTGACCATTTTGCCGGTACCGTTTTCGGGTATGGTGTTCTCGATTGCCTTGGTGCCACTGACGTTGCTGATGGTCATCAACCGCCCCGGAGTGGGTCTGCCGGACTTTGTGGCCCGACGGACCATTCCCTTCAAGGTGGCTGACAAACTCATGGAGTGGTTGACGCGCCTGTATGAGGTGGCTGCCGGTGCCACGCGGGTGCGCCTGACGTTTCTCGCGTCCAGTCATCCGATCATGTTGCTGCTGCAGGCACCGCTCATCCTGTTGATGGCGTTTTTCATTTTCCTGCCCATGCCGGGTGGCAACATCGGACCGTCCGGTTCCATCATCGCCATCTGTCTGGGACGCATGGCGCGCGATGGCCTGTTTGTGGCAGCCGGCATCGGTATCGGTTTGCTCTACACCGCCATTGTGGTGGCGGTGGGTTTGGCGGGCACGGCCTTGTTGGCTACTTGATTGGCAGGCGGATGGTGAACCAGAACGTAGAACCCTGGCCCTCCACACTGTCCACGCCAGTTTCACCTTCCATCTGCTTGGCAAGACTGGCTACGATGGCCAGGCCAAGCCCGGTCCCCTTGATCTTTGAATAACCATGCTGGCTGGCTTGGGAAAACGGCTGGAAAAGGTATGGCAGGTCTTCCGCCGGTATGCCGATGCCCGTGTCACTGACTTCGCAACGCAAGGTGGTATAGCCTGAGAGCGCGAGTCCACCCGTATCCATGCGCTTGAGCCGCACGGTGATGTGCCCCTTGTCCGTGAACTTCACCGCGTTGCTGACCAGGTTGGCGATCATCTGTTGCAGGCGCATGCTGTCACCTATCACCGTCAGTGCGTCTGTCGGTAACTGCAGGTCGAGCGTGTTGCCCTTTTCAAGTATGTTGGGCTGGAAGAACTCGACAGTTTCTCGGGTAAGCTCTATCGGGTCAAATGCGGAATTGGCCAGTTGAAAGGAACCAGACTCCAGTTTGCTGATATCCAGCAGATCGTTGAGCAGACGGTTCAAGTTGGTCAGTGACTGGTCCAGCGATTTGAGGCTTCGCTCTTTGATAGTCTCGCTGGCATTGGGATGTTTGAGCAGCGATACCGATGCAGCCGCACCGGCCATGGGTGTTCGGATTTCGTGCGAAATGGCCGAGAAAAAATAATTGCGTGCGGTCATGGCAGACCGCAGTCGGTCGATGGTCTTGCTCAGGTCGCTCAACAGGTGCGCGCCGAAGAGCTGCGTAACCGACGTGCGATGGCGCTGCGCATCAAGTATAAGCGCACAGACCAGCGGAAACAGCAAGCCCGCTACAGTGGCGTGATGCAGTGGTACGGGTTTGGAGAACTGTCCGGTATCTACCGAAACGGCCGACAACAAGGCTGCCATGACGATGAGCCCGAGACAGGCAAACAGCAGTTTGAAGTGTTGATCGTGTCGGTTGCTGATGATGCCCGACACAATAGCGAGGCCCAGATAAGGCAGGCTGGGGGCGTAGATGCCATAGCCGGCATACAGCATGTGCAAGGCCACACTGATGAAAGCGGTGATCTGGAATATGGCAACGCCTTTGCTGAGGTCTTGCCGGTTGGCGACGTAGATCGAGAGGATAAGCCCGAATGCAGATAACGAGTGGGAGTGCACCATGCGCAGACTCTCGGCGTTCCCCCCCAGATAATCCGAGATGTAGAAAGAGATGTCCATCAGCACGGCAATCAGGATGGCCGCGCAGAACGCAATGATGGAGAAGTCGCGTGAGCGGCGCTGCGCCGCCATGAAGTCATCCACCAGAATGGGGGCGCCCAGTTCAGCAGCGTCACCATCCGGAAGCAGTCGTTTGTCGGCGGCCTGTGTGGTCAGCCAGTACTTCAGATACGTTAATCCGATCTCTTGGGAAGCGGGGTTCTGACTGGTCAACAATTCGAGTGTGGATTTGATCTGCAGGTTGCCCACGGCGGGCGAAGCCATTGCCCAACTGTCGAACATGCGCTCGGTGATAGTCTGTTCGAAGTGGATTTTGATTGCGCGGTGGCGCGGATCCGCCTGCAATTTGGTGAAAAGCGCCATGACAGCGTCTTTGGGGCCTTCGAGCACCTGCAGGTAGCGTCTGTCCACCTGCAGCAGTACGCCGGTGATACCGCGCAGGGTGTTGTTACCCACACTTTGCGTGAGTATCTGCTGTGTCGCGTCTGGGGTGCGCCGTTCTGCCTTGCTGGTATAGAACAGGCGGACGAGTTGCGTCATGGATCTGTCAGTCGTTATGGTCGGATTAACAATTTTTGTAACCGAACGCTATCACATAAATATGCGGTAAAAAAACATTTTAAAGTGTCTGTTTCAGTGAACCGGCAGGTGGTTGACATCGAGCTCACTTGCAAGAGCAGACAGTCGTTTGTCAGCAGTCCAGAGCCGCGCAGCAGGGCTGAGTTTCACCGAAGCGAGCAGGGCAATATCGGTCAATCCGCATCCGCGCCCGTACAGTCTGCGCTGCTCCATGAAGCCGAGCGTCTCGTCCAGGCTGGCCTGGTGTGCCTTGCGAAGCGAGCGCAGGTTTTGAAGTGTTTGATGTCGGTCAGGAGGCGTGCCGCACGCAATTTCGCCGATCACAAGCGGATGAACCAGAACCCTGTCCAGAAGCAGCAGTTGTACCAATTCAGGGTCTGGGCGTCTGAAATGGGACACCCAGACAGAAGCGTCTACCAGAACATTTTTCATGATGACTTGCCGGGCCGCCGTCTGGGGATGGCGGGCATGTCGGGTTGTGCGCCTCCCATTGCCGCAAGTCGCTTGGCTGCCTGCATGCGGATGAAGGTTTTGATGGCTTCACGAAACAGGTCCGCTTTCTCCATGGCGGGGTCTGCCAACTCCAGGGCCCGTTCATACAATTCGTCGTCGATGCTGACTGTGGTGCGCATGTTGTTCTCGCTGACATCATGATTGATGCCACAATGCATCATTTTTGATGCAAATGCAAGGTGTGAATGTGTGCTCGGGTCGCTCATCGTCGTGGCAATTTGCTTCGCAGGGGTTGTTTGTTCAAAAATGACAAGCGCAGTGTACTGTTTTTTCATACAGTATTTTAGGCTTGCTTCCGTTCTGCAGGAGTGCCGCGCGAGCGCAGGCAGCGAGGTAGGGTTCAGTGCTTTACAATCCCGGCTTGTTTGGGAGGTGCTCACGCATGGCATTGAAATCGACGGTGTGGAAGGTGGCTCTGACCGTTTCAGATCTGGATCGTTCGCATTTTGCGGACTATTCGTTGACGGTGGCGCAGCACCCGTCTGAAACCTCCGAGCGGGTCATGCTGCGCCTGCTCGCATTTGCATTGCATGCCAGTGAAGATCTGCGATTCGGCAAAGGCATCTCCACCGATGATGAGCCGGCCCTGTGGGAGATAGACCCCGCAGGCGTCATACGGCTGTGGATCGAGCTCGGCTTGCCGGACGAGTCGCGGTTGCGCAAGGCCTGTGGCCGGTCCGGGCGCGTTGTGCTGCTGGCTTATGGCGGTCGTGCTGTTGACCTGTGGCGCGAGCAGAACAGGTCTGCATTGGCTCGCCTGAACAATTTTTCGATGCTTCAGGTCAGCCCCGAGGATTGTGCGAAATTGGTCAAACTGGCGCAACGCAACATGCAACTGTCGTGGACCATACAGGAGGGCCTGGTCTACATCGGGGAGGACAGCGTGCGCGTTGAAGCGTTGGACGCGCCATGAGCGGCCGGGGTCAACCCAGTCTGACCCGCGCCCGTATCGCCGACAGTCCGCTTGTTCCCATCGTGGTGGCACAACTGTTTGGCACATCGCTCTGGTTTTCTGCCAACAGTGCGGCTGACGATCTCATGCTGGCCTGGGGCATGACACTGGCTGACATCGGTACCTTGACCAACGCGGTGCAGATCGGCTTCATCACGGGCACCTTGATTTTTTCCATTACCGGTCTGGCAGACCGGTTCCCGGCCAGTCGCATTTTCTCGGTATGTGCCATCACGGGTGCAGCCCTGAATGCATCATTCGTGTTCTTTGCGCAGGGACTGGCCGGTGGCATGCTCATCCGGTTCCTGGTGGGTCTTTGTCTTGCCGGTATTTATCCATTGGGCATGAAACTGGTGGTCAGTTGGATGCCAGACAAGGCCGGTGCCGCGTTGGCATGGCTGGTGGGCATGCTGACCCTGGGCATCTCGCTGCCACATGGTTTCAGGGCGCTGGGCGGTGGCTTGCCGTGGCAGTGGCCATTGCTGCTGGCATCCGCACTCGCTGCGTTGGCCGCATGCATGATTCATGCGTTGGGCGATGGTCCCCATCTGAAGCGCGTGCAGCACGGCGTCAAATGGGGCGATGTGTTCCGCACGTTTTCCATACCCGCTTTTCGGGCATCGGCATTGGGCTATTTCGGACATCAATGGGAACTGTATGCGTTCTGGGCGCTGATACCGGCCTTGCTCAGTCTCATGCAGATGGCGCAGCCCGCTAGTGCCGCACAGTCGATGTCGGCGTTTGTCATCATCGGTGTGGGCGCGGCTGGTTGCGTGCTGGGTGGCGTGCTCAGCCGACGCATCGGCAGTGCGCGCGTCGCAGCGTTGGCGCTTGCCGGTTCCGTCGTGTGTTGTGCGCTGTTTCCGTTTGCGGTGGGGTGGCCGCTCTGGTGCAAGTGGTTGCTGCTGCTGGTCTGGAGCGTATCGGCGATTGCTGACTCGCCGCATTACTCGGCGCTGTCAGCCAAGGCCTGCCCGCCGCAGATGGTGGGCAGTGCATTGGCATTTCAGAATGCCGTCGGATTTGCGATCACAGTCGTATCGATACAGTTGGGCATGAAATGGGTTGGCGACATGGGTGTGCATGTCGCCTGGTTTCTGTTGCCCGGACCGCTTCTGGGTTTGGTGGGATTGCGGCGTTTGCTCTGAGTTTTTCAAGTCGCGCGTGCATACCATCATCACTTCAAGCGTCTGGGGTTAAACTGCAAATCGCGATGTCAAAGAGGGAGACTGGATGTGGCGCACGTATTGATGAGGCCAGCCGATTGGAAGCTGTCCGGGTTTTATATGGACTGGAGGGGGTTCCAGGTGTTCTGCCGCGACACTCTGCCCGCAGGCGTGCCGCCCGGTGGCGATGTTCCAACCATCGTGCTCATCCACGGATTTCCGACGTCGACATGGGATTTTCAGGCGATCTGGCCCGCACTTGGCGAACGCCACCGCGTTGTGGCCATGGATCTGCTGGGTTTCGGTTTTTCTGACAAACCGGCTGATTTCGATTACAGCATCGAGCAGCAGACGGATCTTGTCGATGCGGTACTTTCACGCATGGGCGTCAAACGCGCCATCACGGTCGTACATGATTATGGTGTGAGCATCGGGCAAGAAATTTTGCATCGTCAGAGAACGGATGGACCGGCACGCCCATGGCTATCACAGGGCATGCTCTTTCTCAACGGCGGTCTGTTTCCGGAAACGCACCGCGCCCGTTTCATCCAGAAGCTATTGCATTCACCGATGGGTTGGCTGATCGCGAGGCTGGGCAACGAGACCGCTTTTTACCGGTCATTTGCCGCCGTATTCGCTGCCAACACGCAGCCATCTGCCGAGGAACTCGCATACTTCTGGCAACTGGTATCGCACAAGAACGGACATCGGAATTTTCACCGGTTGATCCGCTATATAGCGGACCGCCGTCGTCGGCGTGAGGACTGGCTGGGCGCGCTGCGCGACAGTCCCGTTCCGATCCGCCTGATCAATGGTCTGGATGATCCGGTCTCCGGTGCGCACATGGTGGCGCGCTATCGCGAGTTGCTCGGGCCTGTCGACTGCGTGGAGTTACCGGGTATCGGTCATTATCCGCAGTGCGAGGCCCCCGATGCGGTTACCAAGGGCATACTGGAGTGGGTGCATACCAGCGTCGCATATTCTCACAAGGGTTAATACTGAGAGTTTGCATGGAACAAGTAGCGCTTGTGTGACCACATAAAGCCAAGAGGCTTTCAATCTTGAAAGCTATACGCCTTGGGAGTATGATCGGGATGTTTACCGTGGTCGAGACGCGCTTGTTCCAGCGACAGTGGCCCTTGTATTGGTCTGAAGATGAGCGTGCCGACTTTGCATCGTTTATCGCACTGCACCCAGGTGCAGGCGATGTAGTACCTCAGTCGGGAGGTATCAGAAAAGTGCGCTGGGCAAGGTCTGGCGCAGGCAAATCGGCTGGCGTGCGGGTGATCTACTTTGTTCTGAACGAGAATTGCGAGATCGTGTTGCTCACGCTACATGCCAAATCGCGAACTGAAAACCTCAGCGCTTCCAAACTTAAGGAGATTCGAAATGCCCTCCAGACGCAAACCCTTGAATGATGAAAAGCTCGCTGCATATGAATCGCAGCGTGATCTTGCCGCAGATCTCCTCCAAGCGGTCAAGGAGATGAAATCGGGGCACACTCAGGTGGTTTGTTCTCCAGTCGTTGAAGCCCGGCAGAAGACCGGCTTGTCACAGTCGCAGTTTGCAGCACTTTTGGGCGTATCGGTTCGAACCTTGCAAGGATGGGAGCAGGGCAGAAAGCAGCCAAGCGGCGCAGCGCGAACGCTGTTGGCCATTGCGCAGTCAAATCCAAAGGCCATTCTTGAAGTGGTTTCTGGCGGCTCTTTCTCGTTGGGCGCTGGTTGAGATATGCAACCGACTTTCAGCCAGTTTGAAAAAGAGCTGACTGCCCTGAATGCTCGGGTCGGGCCCGCCTTGGCTGCTGCCATGAAAGTGGATGAGGCACCGGACGAAACCGACCGGGCCGCTGCGTTTGCTCTTTTGCTCGGAGACGTCTACTACCTGCAGCAATGGTTCTGGAAAGACTGTGCGGAGTTGACTGCGCAACAGGGACAGTGGATTGCAGAGCTTGAAACGTGGATGGACCGTGTCCGCGGTGAGGAGCGCAGCGACGAGAGTGGCGACATATCGGTACGGGGGCGCATGCGCGTCTGGAAGTCCATGCTGCAGTCGCCCGACTACATTGCCTATCTGCGAGAAATACTGGAACCCTGCCCACGCTCGGTCGCTTTGCTGCGCGACTCGGATACGTTAGAGGGAACGGCCCATGCCGATGATGTACTGCGATTCATGGCAGGCCTGGATGGCAGCGCGGAAGCACAAACACAGGAGCAATTGCCCCGCATGTCAAACCCGTCATTAAACCCGTCATTAAACCCGTCATTAAACCCGTCACTAAGGTCGCCACTAAACACGTCAGCACAAGCAGTGTCCGACGATGTGGCATCGAAAGACGCGCTGGATGCAGCGCTCTCCGAATTGTCCCAATTGGTCGGTCTTGATAACGTCAAGGCAGAGGTCATCAGTCTTGTAAACCTGTTGCAGGTCAATCGGCTGCGCAGCCAGCGCAGTCTGCCGCAACTGGACGTGACGCGTCACATGGTGTTTTACGGTGGCCCCGGTACCGGCAAAACCACCGTGGCGCGTTTGCTCGCCCGCATATTCAAGGCACTCGGCGTATTGAAAAAAGGACATCTGGTTGAGACCGACCGTAGCGGTTTGGTGGCAGCCTATGTGGGGCAGACCGCCTTGAAGGTCAAGCGTGTCGTCAATCAAGCCGATGAGGGTGTACTGTTCATTGATGAGGCCTATGCGCTGGTGCGTGGAGAAAATGATTTCGGCGGCGAGGCGATCGAAACCCTGTTGAAACTGATGGAAGACCGACGCGACAGTCTGGTGGTCATTGTGGCGGGTTATACCGACCGCATGCAGACCTTCATACAATCCAACCCCGGTCTCAAATCGCGCTTCACCCGCTACTTCAATTTTGAAGATTATGATGCAGCGCAGTTGTGCGACATTTTGCTGCGTATCGCAGCGCGATACGGCATGACGCTGACACCGGATGCGGTCCGCTTGGCCCGCGTCTTGATGCAGGATCAGGCGCACCGACATGTGATCGAGTCGGGCAATGCGCGCTTCGTGCGTAACTGTTTTGAGAAAGCCACCATGGCGCAGGCCGATCGTCTGGCGGGAGCGTCCTCTTTGGACACCGTGTCAGATTCGCACTTGATGACACTCGAAGAATGCGATATGAGATGGGCTATTGCAGAGAGCCTGCGGGAGTTGGGGTGAGAGTGACTGAACAAATCCAATTGCAGGGGGGGCGATGACGCTGTCAGTGGATGAAACATGGCAGACCCTCGTGCGTGCCAGCGTTGACCGCAGGCATCCCTGGCGGGTAGTGGGTTTCTGCACCGCAAGCGAACAAGGCCCCGCCGCTCGCAGCGTCATTTTGCGAAAGGTGCTGCCAGCACAACGGCAACTTGTTTTTTTCACTGACAGCCGTAGCGAAAAAATGCAGCACATTGCCCGGTGCGAGCAGGTGGCGCTGCTGTTCTGGAACCCGCAGCACAATCTGCAACTACGTGCCACTGGCTTGGCTGCAGCCGAGCAGGACCCCGCGCGTATCGAATCTTATTGGCAGTCAATACCCGACCATGCACGCCGCGACTACGGCAGTACGGACGCGCCGGGTGTTGTCTTGGCCGACCCCGGGCAGGGCGGCTATGACCTCGCCGTGGCACGTCGCCATTTTGTTGTTCTCAATGTCGTTGTTGATCTGATCGACAGCCTTAAACTGGCCCGCGATGAGCATATGCGGCAACGCTTTGAATGGAGTGCGTCAACGCAGGTCTGGCAGCAGGCGCGTCTGGTTCCCTAGCGCTTGGTGTCCCAGTCGCATTGTCATTTAACGCACCGTCATGCTGAGTTAACTCAACTACATTGAACCCATCTCAGACGTATCCGACAAGGGGGTTCTGTATGGGTAGCATGACGTTTCAGGTCAATGACCGATCAACATCCGCCGGCAATCCGGCGGTGTGGGTCACCATCACGGAGAGTGCAGATGGTTCTCTGTCTTTCAACATCACACAGAGTGCTGGCCTGATTGGCGACCTGCGCGGCATTTTCTTCGATATCGCAGATGAAAGCATTCTGTCGTCGCTCTCAGTTGTTGCAACATCCGCCACATTACGCATTGGCAATGATTCTGTCCGTGACTTGGGTAACGGATCGAATATGTCAGGCCTTCTGGGTTCTGACGGTGGTTACGATGTGGGCATTGCAGTCGGTACAGCCGGTATCGGCACGGATGACATCCGCCAATACAGTTTCACCTTGTCCAGTTCAGCACGGGCACTCACGCTGGCAGATTTTTCAAACGTTGACTTCGGTGTGCGTCTTACGTCGGTCGGCACGGAAGGGGGCGATCGATCGCTGTCTTCCAAGTTGCTGGAGCTGACTTCTGTGGCGCTGGATCTGACCAACCAGAATGCACTTGTGTATGAAGACCAACAGGTCGCAGGCAATCTGCTTGATGCTGTTCATCTGCCGGGTTCCACACTTTTGACTGAGTGGAGCGGTGGCGATTTCGATACGCCCCTTACGTTGTGGAGCCAGAATGATCCGATTGCAATCTTGCAATTGAGCAGCAATGGCCAGTACGTATTGGATGCTGATATCGGGGACCCGCTCTCAGAGGGGGAGCATATCGATTTCGAGTTCATCTTCAGTGGTCGAAATCAGGATGAGACAACATCGTGGAGCACGGATTCAGCCACGTTTACAGTGACGGTTCACGGCGTGAATGATGGCCCCGTCGCGCTGGATGACAACGGCGGTTTGGTGCACCGCGATGATGTGCTGACCGGTGATGTTACGGGCAATGACAGCGATGTGGACAGGCTTGATACGCATGTATGGTCGTTGGTTGAAAACTCGTTTGACGGGCAGGGCAATCTCACTTTCAATGCCGACGGTACGTGGACATTTGACCCCAACGGCGCATACGATTATCTGGCTTTCACAGAGCAGGTCAAGCTCTCTTTCCAGTACACCATGACGGATAACCATGGTGCGCAAGATACGGCGACTGTCACATTCATTGTCGATGGCGACCCGGATGTTCCGCCGCCCCCGCCACCACCACCCCCGCCACCACCACCGCCTTCCAGCAATGATTTTCCGGTGTGGGGTCAGGATGTTTCCAACATCACGCTGATATTCAGGCAAGAGTCAGGTGATGTAAAACCGGCTCCGGACGGCGATGGTTATTACACGGTCAAAATCGATGTGGGTTCTGCATTCAATGACGATGTGGATGTTTCCATCGCGTCATTGTTGACGGCGCTGCAGGCGCAGAATGCGAACATCACCGCAAATTCTGACCTGCTGGGCGTGGTGATCAAAGGCGGACTGCAAACGACGCAATACTATGCATACGGCGCGCACAATCTGAACGGTGATGCACCGGACAGCCTGCCAAGTGATTTGGGGTTTGTATTGCCCGGCGATAACGCAAACGTGCAGCCGGTCAATGCAATTGATGTGAGCTACAGTCTGGCCACGCTGATCACCTGAGCGTCAAGGGTGGGGGTTCGCCGCCGGTCAGGAAGCGCGAACCCCTTGTTTGTGACGGTTCGGTTAACTTCAGAAAGTATGGTTCATGAAAAACCGGGTGCTGACGATTTTTATGTAACTGTCATCCAGATGACAGGTCAAGCCAGCCTCCCGGCATACACTGTGCGCAACAAGGAACAGGCAGCACTTGTTTCTACCCGCGTTTAATCCGATTCGCACAGGAGACCCCCATGAGAAGCCGTGAACAATTCATCGTCGAATATGCCCGCAGCCACCGCAACATCAGCAACCAGATCATTCATCTGGTGTGCGTTCCACTGATTTTCTTTGCGTCCGCGGGCCTGTTGTGGGCGGTGAAACTGGATTCTGTCATGCCGCAATTGGCTGACCGGTTTTCTGAACTCACCGGCCTGTCACTGAATCTGGGTTTGCTGGCATTTGTGCCGATACTTGCTTTTTATGCGCGTCTGGGGCTCAAGAGTTTCATTGACGGCGGCCTGTGGTCTGTCGCCAGTCTGGCAGCCATTGCCGCTGTCGAGTCGTCGGGCGCCTCATTGGCTGTGGTGTGCGGTGTGATCTGGGTTGCGGCTTGGATATTCCAGTTTGTGGCTCACCACATTGAAAAGGCCAAGCCGTCCTTTGGCGACGATCTGGTTTTTCTGCTGATTGGCCCGCTGTTTGTGCAGGAAAAACTGGTGAAGATGGTCAGTCAGCGGTCTTTTGCCGTGTTGAGGGGTTAAACGCGCAGGACCTTTTCTTCCCGTATCGGCAGATTAGCGCCTGCAGCCATCGCAGCCAGCGCAATATCTGCCCACCACATCCACGCATAATCGCCTGTTTTCACAATCGCAAGGCCACCCAGCCATGCGCCCAGAAATCCGCCGATCTGATGCGACAGCACCGTCAGTCCAAACAGCGTGCCCAGATAGCGGGGGCCGAACAGTTTGCCCACAATGGACGCCGTCGGCGGAACCGTTGCCAGCCATGTCAAACCCAAGCCGATGGCAAACACATAAAACGTCATTTCGGTCTTTGGCAGCGCCAGATACAGAGCAATCATCACTGCGCGCGACCCGTACATCACAAACAGCACATGTTTGCCCAACCAGCGGGTCAGGCTGGCACCCGCCAGCAGACTGCCAGCGATATTGGACAGTCCGATGATGGCAATCGATGTGCTCGCCACGGCGGCCGGTAAGCCGCAGAGGTCTATCTCACCGGGAAGGTGCGTGATCAAAAAAGCGATGTGAAATCCGCATGTGAAAAACCCCGCATGCAGCAACCAGTAACTGCGGTCCCTGAACGCTTCCCGGATTGCAGTGCCAAGACTTTCTTGCGTGGGAGCGGTCTGCAGTGCGGCATTTCCGCTGTCGCCGTGGCCGCCGCTTGGGTTTGCCGAAGCCGCGTTGGTCTCGTTGTTTTGCACCTCGTGCGCTGTCTTGCCATCCCCCTTGTCGCGCGCTTTGTCGCCCACCAGCGTCCTGATCAAAGGCAAGGCAGCCAGCGACACCAAAGCCAGTGCAAACAGGCCATTCATCCAGCCCGCGGTCTGTATCATTTTTTGCAAAGCCGGTGCGAACACAAACTGCCCGAATGATCCCCCCGCATTGACAAAACCGGATGCCGGCCCGCGCACCCGCTCAGGCAGTTTTTGCGCTGCGGCCCCCATCAGAACAGAAAAACTGGCACCGCCTGAACCCACTGCCATGAGAAATCCCATGGCTAGCGTCAGCCCCCATGTGCTGCCATACAGCAGCGGTGTGGCCGCGCATCCGATCGCCAACATCAGCAGTGCGGTCATCAACACGCGCGACGGGCCATAGCGGTCTGCAATGGCACCGGCAATGGGTTGCGCCGCACCCCACATGAATTGCCCGATGGCCAGCGCAAAACTGATGCTGGCTATGCCCAGTCCACTGGCTGTGTTGATCGGGCTGACCAGCAGTCCGGTGGATTGCCGTATTCCCATGGTCACCATCATGATGCAGGCAGCCGACAGGACGATGGGCGCCACCCCGGGCTGTTTAAGATAGGCGAGCATGTGGCGTCTCCGATAAGGTTGTGCACTTTGAACACAGCACGGGGGATTTCAAGCGGCGCAACAGGAGCCCGCACTTATTGACCCGGTACTCCGCGTGTTCCTGGTTTGAAGCGGAAAATGGCGTAGGGCGCCTGCGAGGCCATGTGCGCCTTGGTGCGCAGCATCTGGTCCGGGATCGCCGAGTCAGCAACATACAGCCAGTCATCTGGCCCGAACGACAGCGCATCGGCCCAACGGATGCGGGCTGCATCGCGCACCACGGTACTCAATGTGCCGTCGGGTGTCATTTTCATGACGCTGCCATGCTCGACATCGGTGATAAAAACATTACCGTCCCAATCCATCGACAGTCCGTCGTTCAACGGTTTCTTGCCGATCGCCTTGACCGCTGATTCGGCGTTGGCGCCCCGCTTCTCGCGCAGGGCAGCGGTCGGGACTGCATACAGGGTATCGTGCGACATCGCGCCATAGACGATGGTTGCATCATCCTTCGAAATGGCAATGCCATCAACGCCGGGTTTGAGCACTACCAGACCGCCGAAAAAAACCATGTCTTTTGTCGGTGTACGGATTTTCCAGTTTTGCGGAGTGACCGACTCATGCCGGTCAAGGGCCCGCCACGATTCCCGCTTTTTCATGTCCAGCACCACCAGTCCCGGACGCTTGTTCAGGAAGCCGACATCTGCCAGATACGCAAACTCGCCGCGACTGTCCACCTGCAGGTCCTGCAGCATCGAACCCAGCGGTGCGACTTCGCCCGGGAATACATAGTCAAACACCGGTTTGTTGGTTCCCAGATCAAAACCGAGTATTCGCGGCTTGCCGCTGGCATGCTGCCCATGGTCGATGGTGTAGAGCGTATTGCCGGCATTGATGACCACACCCATCACAGCGTCGAACAAGACCGTCTGGGAAGCTTCATCCGGGTAGGGGCGTATCTGCCCGTCGAGATCTTTGACCAGCAGTTTGGCACCGGTCGGACGCGATTCCGGGTGTACCGTAAAAAATACGCGACCATCGGCTGCAACAGCCACGTTGGCCAGCGGTTCCGGGTAGTCCAGCACTTTTTCCAGTGCCTCAGGCGGCAGCGCGGGCTGCGTTGACAGATCGGCATACGGCTGCCCGCCACCGTAGCGGTCATAGGTAAAACTGGCGGCAGCTGTCAGTAAAAGCAGCAGGAAAAAAAGTGTCCAGAGGGTGCGTTTCATGAAAGTGCCTGAAGGTTGTCGGATACATTGAATCCATCGCGATTGTATCCGTATCCGCGGTTGTTACCTCTTATGTCGCATTTCGTTTTAAAAGGACTTTTTGTTGCCCGCATTCAGGGTTCTTGAGTCGGCCAGATCGGTTAAACTCGGATGACAAACAAAAAATTATTCAGATACCAAAAAACTGAGACAAACCGATGCCCCTGTACGGCATGAATGAAACCGGCTCCCGCGCCGGCACCTGGAAACAGATTGACGATATTGCCCGCGTACTGACATTTGGCGGTCAACTCGTCTGCTTCGGGTCGCTCGGATTGATAGTCGTTCTGGTCATGAACAACCCAAGCGCGGCTGCCCGCACCATCGCCTGGGTACTGGCTGGCAATGTCATCAACGGCGCTGCCATCATCGGCCTGTCTCGCAGGGGGCACCTGAAAGCGGCCATGACTCTGATTTTTCTGGGCTTGCTTGCTGTGACCGCAGTGGGTGTGTTCGGAGTTGGTTACGGACTGAAATCCAGCGGTTTTGTTCTCTATATCACGATCATTTGCACGGCAACCCTGTTTTTTGGTCACAGGGCGGGATGGTTTGCAACCGGCTTGGGTTTTTTGCTGCTGGGTTCCACATATGCAATTGAAAAAGCCTACCCGGTCTTTGCTCCGACGCCCGATCGGCAAGGGTCGATCTTGACCAGTCTGGCCGCGGTCATTCTTCTGCTGATGGTGGTATTTGTTGTCAGCCGATCTTTTTTCAGGCGCAACCAGGCCGTTCAGTCCGAGTTGATCGCAGAGGCGCAGGCGCTGGAGCATGCAATTGCCCAGCGCGAACAAGCCCAGCAAGAGTCTGAGGCGTTTTTTGCATCGCTCTCTCATGCCATCCGTACGCCGATGGTGGGCATACAGAGCGGTCTGCAGTTGCTCAAGGATGATCGCGTGCCCGCCAGCAAGCGGGAGGTGTATCTCAGGTCGCTGAGACGTTCAGCGCGCGAACTCGATGCATTCGTCAATTCGCTGCTGGACTTCAAGTCCTCGCGCAGAGGGCTGATGGTGACTGACTTGAAATCATGCGATCTTGGTGTTTTTCTAGCGTCCTTGTTTGCACAGTTCAAAGCGTCTGCCGCGGAAAAAGCGTTGCACTGGTTCTTGCATGCAGATGCGGCAGTTTCTGCCCATGTGCTGGTGGATGAGAAGCGCCTGCATCAGGTGCTGAGCATTTTGCTGTCCAATGCGGTGAAATTTGCCCGTACAGGTGACAGCGTTTCATTGTCGGCGCTTCCCCTGGACATGGATGAGGCCAGCGTGGTTTGGACTTTCACGGTCAGCGATACCGGTCCAGGTATTGATGCCGACATTTTGAACCGCATTTTTCAGCCTTTCACCCAGAGTGCCACCGATGCAGCCAATCAGACGGCGGGCACCGGCATCGGCCTTGCGCTGGCGCAGGAACTCAGCGGGCTGATGGGTGGCAGTCTGCAGGTCAGCAGTGAACCCGGGCAGGGCAGCCGCTTCTGGTTGGTGTTGCCGCTGCAACGGGCGAGCCAGCCCAATCCGTCAGGAGGCGTCTGATGAGCGTCGATGAACGCATGCCGGTCACCGACTTGATCGAGCACATCGAGTGCACCTCAGCACGCTCGGCCTTCATGTCGTTTGCAGCCTGTGGTGTGCTACTGGGTCTCCTGCTGGTGGCTTTGCGTGCGGTCCCCGCTCTGAATGGCGACCTGCTGGCACAGAAGCAGGTCCTGCAAGGCGGGCTGATTGCGTTCATCTCGCTGGCTTGCATCCCTTTCATCCGATCCGGCCGAAATACTTTCATCGCCGCGATCGTCATTGTGCTGGTACTCGGCATCATCGCCTTCAGCCTGTTCGGTCTTGAATTGGGAACGCGGTCGGCCAGTTCTCCATTCACCGCATTCGCACTGCTATTGACCTTGACGGTGTTTGGTCTGCGTGCGGGACTTGCCGTGATGGTCTTTGCAAGTGTCCTGCTCGCTGCGGCTGCACTGGCGGAACTGGGTGGTTTCATCAGCGGGCCGGTGGGCGATCGCTTCGTCAACACCGAGGTCAATCTGCTCTGTCTGACGATCATGTACCTGCTTGCGCTGGGCTTTTCCATTTTCATGGACAGACAGTCGGCACAGCTTGAGCAGGCCTTACGGCAGCGTCGTGAGGCCCTGAAGCAAACGCTTGCCGTTATCGAGCATGCGCAGAGCAGCAAGGAGCGGTTTTTGAAATCGCTGTCGACCGATATTGAAGTTCCCTTGCATGGCATGGTGCAGGCCATCGAGTCAATGCAGGCAGAGGACAGGCCTGCTGCAACCGATGCGGGCAGTATCAGCCGCATGTCGACACGCGTGATGCAGTTTCTAGAAACGGCGCTGGGGTCTGCGCGCAAGCTGTCGGCTGGCGGGCTTGACCTGGAGTTGTGTGCGCCGGTGCAGATACTGCAGATCCGCTGCGACCACTGGGCGCGGGCAGCACAGGCCAAGGGGCTTTCGCTTGTGCAGGATATTGATGCAGAGTTCGCGCCGGCTTGCGTAGGGCCTACCCAACTGTATCTGGATGCCATCAATGCCGTGCTCGATAATGCGGTCCGATACACGATTCAGGGGAGCATTCTGGTGCGGCTGGAGTGCACCAACCGCAATGCGCCCCATTCAGACAGCCTCGCATGGCGTCTTGTTGTTTCGGATACCGGTGCGGGTATTTCAGAGCCTGTGATGCGGCGCATGCGCGCGTTTTTTCGGGAAAGGGTCGACGCACAAACCCCGCAGGGCGGCACTTCCCCTGGCCTGAGAACTGACGGCAGGTCTGCCGTCAAAACGGACCCGCAGGACGTTGAAGATCCTAACGCCGCGGGGCTGGGCGGTTTGCGGGCGTTGAAGCGCTGGGCCGACGCGACCGGTGGTGAGGCCGACATCCTGAGTCTGGCGGGGCAGGGCTGCATTGCTTCCGTGTCGTTTGAGCTTCGTCGCGCTGCGGCGTGATGCAGTGCAGCAGCGGCTTCTGATCTGCCGCCGATATCTTGTGAATCCTTCTCGTTCCATGCTAAAACGAACGTCTTAAAAAAGGCTTGGCAGTATAAAAAGCCTGCGACATGATTCAGCCACTCATGCGTCAGGGAGACATGCACCATGACCATCCCGAGTATCCGTACGCTGCGCCGTTCCTGTCTGGCGCTTTCTGCCATAGTGCTTTTCACGCTGCCTGCGCGGGCCGGTCTGTCCGAAGCTGAAGTCGCGCCTCTGGGGCAAGATCTGACGCCCTCGGGCGCAGAATTCAGTACGGACGCACTCAGAAGGGCAGGACAGTAAGTGAGCGACAGCGAGCGAGCGTCGCTGCGAAGACGCCTGCTTCAGGCCGGTGCGCTCAGTGGTGCACTGGCCGCCAGCTACGGTCTGGGACGTCTGCAGGGTTCCTCCGGATCTGCTGCTGCAGTGGATGCAGGTGGTCTTCAAAACCTGAAAAGCGTGCAGCGCAATCTGCCCCGCGTGCTGCCGCAAGGATCGCGTGCCCCCAACGTGCTGCTGATCGTCACCGACCAGGAGCGCGCTGCCTTGCCCCGCGGTTTGCCGCTGCCCGGGCATGAATGGTTGGCTGCGCATGGCACCGTGTTTGAGCGCTGGCATGTGAACACCACGCCGTGTTCGCCTTCGCGGTCCAATCTGTATTTCGGGCAATATACGCAGCGCACGCGCATAATTTCAAACTTAGGTGCCTACCCGGATCGTGAGCCCCCGATCGACATGGCCACACTCGGTCATTATTTCCGCGCCAATGGCTATTACACAGCCTACAAGGGCAAATGGCATTTGAGCCATCTGCATGCACGGCATGAACTGACCTATGGGCAGTATCCCAATTCGCAGCATGCGCTGGAACCCTGGGGCTTCTCTGATTTCAATTTTGATGGTGATCCGCACGGCTCAACATGGACCGGTTTTCGGGTGGATGCGCAGATCGCTTCGCAGTCGGCAGAGTGGATACGGGCGCGCGCGAGAGGCTCATCCTCAGAATCATCTTCTGTCGCAACGGCTCAGCCTTGGTGCCTGTGCGTCAACCTGGTCAACCCGCATGATGTGATGTACTACGCAACCGGTGCGGCGCAGATTGCCTCGCGTGCGCACCCGGACTATCTGGCGCCATTGGCCGGTGCGCCGGATGTTGCGCTTTACCGGAAGCATTGGGATTTTGATCTGCCCGCCAACCGCAGTGACGATTTGTCCAGCAAGCCGTGGGCGCATGACAATTACCGGGAATTCTGCGACATGGCATACGGGCGGGTACCCGATGAACAAAGCAGTTGGCAGGCCTATCAATCGTATTATTACAATTGCATACGCGATGCTGATCAAAATGTAATAAGCATTTTGAATGCCCTGAAAGAAAGTGGCCAAGCGGGAAACACGGTGGTGGTGTTCACATCCGATCACGGCGAGATGGCCGGTGCACATGGACTGCGTCAAAAAGGTCCCTTCATGTATGACGAAAACACGCGTGTGCCGATGATGGTCGTGCACCCCGATGCGAAGGGCGGTCAGACGACCCGCGCATTGGGCAGCGCAGTGGATTTGATCCCGACATTGCTGGAGTGGGCCGGGGCAGACCCTTCGCGCGTTGCTCAGGCTTATCCGCAACTCAATGGTGTCAGCGTGGCCCAGGCTGTTGCCAAGCCGCATGAGTTAACTCAGCGCGACAAGCGGGGCATTCTGTTTAACTACGACACCACGCATTATCTGGACAGCGATTTTATCGAACAGATGGTGAGGAAGGGCATCGTCAGTGACAAGTGGATGCCAGCGCGCAATTTGCTCAAAGGTATACGCCCATTGCCCCGCCTCACGCGTCCTGCCTTGTTCCGCGGTCTGCATGATGGACGTTACAAGTTTGCGCGCTACTTTCCGGCAACCGGTCATCATGTTCCCGTGACGCTGGAGCAATTGCTGCAGAACAATCAATTGGAACTCTACGATACGCAGAATGACCCGCTGGAGATGAACAATCTGGCATGGGGGCTGACTGCCGACAACGCGAAAACCGGAATTGCAGGAAACGACGCTACGACAAACGACAGCGTCAAAACCGTCATGGCACTGAATGCGAAACTCAATGCGCTGATCGCACAGGAAGTGGGCGAAGACATGGGCGCCGAGTTGCCCGGACCCGATTGGATCAAAAGAAAATGAATCTGAAAACCGTGCTGTTCTGGGGTGGTTTGGGTCTGGCGGCAATGGCCAGTGGTATCGGATGGACAGCATGGACGGTAAAGCGTCCTGACACGGTTGCAATCAGTGCGGGTCCGTGGAGAGCCCATCTGTTGGCCGGATCAGTGGCGGCGGACAATGTAACGCGGGCGCGGGTTGCAGTGGGCGGCCTGCTGGCACTGGGTCCTGAAGAAACGATCTACTATGTGGCGCGGACGGACTCATCAGGTCGTGACTTGCGCAGTCGCTGCGAGTACCGTATCGAGGGTGTCAAGCCTGATGCCCGTTGGTGGAGCATCACGGCATATGCGGATGATCATTTCCTGTTTGCAGATGCGCAGCAGCATTTCAGTATCAACGGCGCACGTATCAAGACAGATGCACAGGGGCGGTTTGTAGCGCGAAGCTCACCGTCAGATCAAACGGCAGACGGCCAGTCGCCGGATATGCGAACGCCCGGTGACCGTGGGCTTGTGTTTACCCTGAGGCTTTACAACCCGTCCGATACCCTGCAGAAAGATCCGGGCACCCTGGATGCACCGCGTATCGAGTCGGTCGGGGTGTGCTCATGAGCAACGCTCCTTTCATGTCCGGACGACGGGTTGTGGCTGCAGCATGTGTGTTTGCTGCTGTTGCGTTTGCTGCGCACGAGGTATCGCTGTGGGCATTGCCGCGGCTGATCATGCACAAGGTCAGCACACGCCTGCTCGACAAAGGGCAGGGTGTTGTCTTGCCACCGCTGGCCTCGGAGAGCAGTCGCGAAGTCGTCATGCCCAGCCCCGATCTGCTGTATGCCATTTGTCGTGTTGACCTGTCGTCAGCAGATGCTGTCATTCAGCTTGCGCCAGCATCAAAGGACTATTGGTCCATTGCTTTGTACGATGGCAATTCGGATAATTTTCATGTGCTCAATGACCGACAGGCGCAGGGCCTGCCGGTCAGTATCCGGATTCAGGCAAATGGTGGTGCGAAGACCGGCGCCTCGTCAAAGGCGAATGCTGCAAACGACACGGCGGCAAGCAGCGATAACGCAACTTCGCCCAGTGTTTTTGAGCAAACCGTGCAGGCACCGGGACAGACCGCGTTGGTGCTGATGCGACTGTTGGTGCGCGACCGCAGCGAGGCTGTTCTGTCTGCCCTTGAAAAAGACCGTGCCACCTTTCGCTGCGAGTCTGTTTCAAAGGCGGGTAACGCATCGGTGCCTGCTTCTCCCGGCAGTTTCACCAACAACGTAGCCACAACCAACGCAGCGACCGCCGACAAGCTGTCCGCGGGTGCTGATGCGGCGTCACTTGACCTGGCTAACCGTGGACTGATTGCCCGTCCTTCCGGTCAGGTAAAAGATGCCAAAGGCAAATTGATCTGGGACTATGACAGCTTTGATTTTTTGCAGGGTGCAGCGCCTGCGACAGTCAATGCCAGTTTGTGGCGACAGGCCTTGCTGAACAATCGGACAGGCCTGTTCAAGGTCAGTGAAGGCATCTGGCAATTGCGCGGTTTTGATCTGGCCAATATGACCCTCATTGAAGGCAAGACCGGCTGGATTGTGGTGGACCCCTTGACCACCCGCGAGACTGCGACCGCAGCCATCGCATTTGCGCGCCAGCATCTGGGCAACAAATCGGTGAGTGCGGTCATCTTTACTCACAGTCACGTTGACCATTTTGGTGGTGTGCTGGGTGTCATCAGTCAGGATGATGCGAAGTCGGGTCGCATTCCCGTGGTGGCTCCCGCTGGCTTCATGGAAGAGGTCACCAGTGAAAACGTCATGGTCGGGATGGCCATGGCACGCCGATCCATGTACATGTATGGCAGCCAGTTGCCGCGCGATGCAAGCGGTCTGGTGGACAACGGGCTGGGCAAGGCGGTAGCCTACGGCAGTTTCGGTATTGTCGAGCCCAATCGCATCATCGAAAAACGGGTGGAGGAATTGACGCTGGACGGACGGCGTTTTGTGTTTCACAACGTACCGGGCAGCGAGGCGCCATCCGAGTTTGTTTTTCATCTGCCCGACCTGCGTGCATTTGGCGGCGCTGAACTGTTTGGCATGACACTGCACAACCTGTACACGCTGCGTGGAGCCAAAGTGCGTGATGCACTCAAATGGTCTCGCTATATGGACGAGATGCTGGCCTATGCCGAGAGAAGCGACGTCATGTTCAACCAGCACAATTGGCCGGTGTGGGGGCGCGATGCGATTGTTGAGCACATGACGCTGCAGCGTGATGTGTATCGGTACTTGCATGACCAGACCGTGCGCATGATGAATGCGGGTTTCACGTCTGCCGAGATTTCAGAGCAGATCAAACTGCCGCCCGAATTGGACAGTCATCTCGGAACCCGCGGGTACTACGGAACCGTGCGGCACAACATCAAGGGCATCTATCAGTTTTATCTGGGATGGTATGACGCGCATCCGTCCAATCTCAATCCGCTGCCCCCGGTGGAGGCTGCAAATCGCTATGTCGAGTTGGCCGGCGGTATCGATGCGGTGATTGCCAAAATGCGCAGTGCGCAACAGGCCGGGGAGCATCGCTGGGTTGCGGAGTTGGGTAAACACGCCGTGTTTGCTGAGCCCGATAACAAGCAGGCGCGGGAATTGCTGGCCACCAGTTTTGAAAAAATGGGATTTGCGGCAGAGGCTACAACCTGGCGAAATGCGTATCTGACCGGCGCGCTGGAGTTGCGTCAGGGCTCGCCTAAAACCGGTCTGGATCGCAGTAATTTCCTGGACATGCTGATGTACACGCCGATTGAGCGTTTTCTGGAAAGCATGGCCGCAGCGATCAATCCGGAACGTGCAGCGGGTTTGCAGTTGCGCATCAACCTGGTGTTTACCGATACGCGCGAAACGTATGCGCTGCATTTGCGTCGCAGCATCTTGAACCATGAAAAAGTGGATGCTGCTCCGCCCGCGGATGCCACATTGCGCCTGACCAAATCGTTTTTCATTGAAATGCTGACGGGACAGGCTGGCGGTGCTGCGCTGCTCACATCATCGCAGACAAAAATTGATGGCAGTGTGGTCAAACTCGGGCAGTTCTTTCGCCTGCTGGACAAGCCTGATGGCCTGTTCAACATTGTCACGCCGTGACGTTGAGCCGGGTAGCGCAGTGCGTGGTGGGGCAGAACAAGGCGTGATGTTCTTCGGCCTACTTTAACGAGGCGGAAGCCTCAATTCGTACAGCATGCCCAAGCCGTTGGTGTAGCCGCCACCGGGCGCCGGACCTCCGCGATCGCTGGTGAAGTACATGCGGGTGAAGTCCGGGTTGAACGCAATGCCCGCTACTTCGGATTGGTCCTGTCCCACAATCTGCAACAGGGGCTTGAGGGTGCGGTCTCTGTTCATGACCACGACCTGCATGTCGCCACCGTCTTCTGCGATCAGGATTTCTCCGAACGGCGTGACGGTGATGTTGTCCACCCCGGTCAGGAAGTCGCGCGCCGGCAGGGCCGGATTGGCGCGGTACAGTACTTCGATCGTATTGCGTACGGTATCCACCGCCCAGACCGTGTCGTCGCCTTTGGTGGTGAAAAACACGAAGTCATTGTGATACCAGATGCCTTCACCGCCGTCGAACACGCCTGTGCCCGCGATCCGGTTTTCATTTTGTCCGGCTGACGGATTTTGTGCGGTGACCCATGTGATGGGTTGCGGTGCGGTCAATGCACCGACGAGTCCGAGTCCGCCGACTTTCAAAACTTGCAGCGTACCGTTTTCCATCCTTGCTCGGGGCGAGCCTGAAGGCCAGTCGCTCGCAGTGGGCACCCAGCGGTAGAAGCGACCATCGGGTTGGTCTTCAGTCATGTAGAAGACTTTGCGCGACGCATCAATGGCAACAGCTTCGTGCGCAAACTTTCCCAGCGCGGGTTTCGCAACCGCGGCGTTACGTCCCAGCGGGTCGCACTCCCACACCAGACCTTCCGGAATCTCTTCGCAGGACAGCCACGTGCCCCACGGTGTGATCACGCCTGCGCAGTTGAATGTGGTGTTCGACAGAATCCGGTAAGCGTCTACGACAGTGCCATCACGTGCAAACCGCAATGCGCTGGCACCGCCCAGCCCGGGTGCGAATGCGAGTTGGTTGGTGAAGCGAGCCAGACGCGGTTCCTGAAATCCGATGGAGGTAAATCCTGGCACTTCGCTGTTGGAGCAATAAATCCAGCCACCATCCGGCAATGCGAGCACGCCGCCGCCGTCATTGAAAATATGCCAGTTGTAGCTGCCACCGGCCACGGGCGGCTGGTTGTTGATGGCCACCACGCGTGTGGAGAAACCGGCGGGTGTCCGCACGCCGTTGGCATCCGGATCTCGCAGCGGGCCGATATTGGAAAACAGCGGTGTGTTGGCCAGCGCACTGGCGGTTGTGTTGTTCGGGGTGACAATACCGCCCGTCGCGGCAGGACCGGTGGCCTCACTGCCGCATCCGGTCAGCATGGGCGGCAGCATGGCACCGCCGGCACTGAAAAGCATGGACTGCAGCAGACGTCGACGTTGCTGGCCAGATGGGGAAATGGTGCGCTGATTCATGGATTTACCTGCGGATTACAACGTGTCTCAAACTATAGAGCAAGTGTCTGCGTGCAATGTGACAACCTGATGACAGGCAACAAAAACTTGCGATTTTGTAGAAGCGGATTTTTACGCAAAAGCGTTTTGGCGTCTTGATCTGATGTCTTGGCAAGATTGATACCTTGAATTGTGTCACTTTGGTTTCTCAGTAATAACCCTTACGCTTAATTTGCAGTGCCATCCGCGTATTATTTTGAAGGTCGTCTATCGAAAATAATGTCTTTAAGAGCTCAATTAACCATTATTGGGTATGGATACTTGTTTTCAGGGGTTTGGAGAATAACCCGATTTGATTTTCTTTTTTAATTGCATTATTGTCTGCTCTTACTTTTACATAAACCGGGGTATTTATCATGGCAAAACGTGAACTTTCAAAAATGACATCAGCTGAATTGGAAAAGCTGATCGCATCTGCCCAAGCAGAGCTTGACAGCAGAAAAGCCAAAGACGGTTCTGTGGCCGAAGTCATCAAACTGATGGATAAACTCGGTATTACCGTTGACGATATTGGCGGTAAAGCTGCGAAGGCAACTACCCGTAAACCGGTCGAAGTTAAATACCGCGACCCCCAAAATGTCGCCAACACTTGGACAGGCCGCGGCAAACGACCCAAATGGCTGGCAGATGCCCTTAATGCGGGCAAAAAGATTGAGTCATTTGCGATCTGAGCAGTTTCACGCGAATGACTGATTCACACAATGCTGACATACAACGCATCGGAACAACCCGACGGTTTTCCGATGCGGTCATTCACAATGGCTGTGTTTATATCGTCGAGGTTCCCTCCAATCTCGATGGCGATATTGTCGCGCAGACCCAAAATGTGCTCGCCAGTATGGACCGCTTATTGACCAATGCAGGCAGCAGTCCAGCCCATTTGTTGCAAGTCACCATTTATCTGCGCGATATGGTCGATTACGATGGCATGAATACCGTGTGGGACCAATGGGTTCCCGATGGTACTGCTCCGGTGCGAGCCTGTATTCAGGCAATATTGGCCAAACCGGAATACCGGGTTGAAATGGTGTTGACGGCTGCTCAAATACGCTCGACCCCAAATTGATCATCCGCCTCCGCCAGCGCCCTGAAATGCGTTAACATGCTTGTGAGGCGATGCGGGCAGCGCACAATCCATGCACTTCACACAAAAAGCTGCCCAGCGCATCCATAAAAGCGTGGTGCGGGGAAGACAATGATCGGTATTCCGTTGGGGTTGCTGGCTGGTAATGCGGCTGAATGGGTCATGCACAAATATGTTCTGCATGAGATGGGCCGGGAGCAAAACAGTTTCTGGGGTTTTCATTTTCATGAACACCACCGCCTGGTTCGTCAAAACGGTTTCAAAGACCCCATGTACGACGAGCGTTTTCCGTTGGGTTTCCATGCGCAGGGCAAAGAGAGTTGGGCGCTGATTGGCGCCAGTGTGGCAGTGGCTCCGCTCTTTCCGGTGGCTCCCTTTTTTACCGCCACGCTGTGGTATTGCGCCATCAATTACTACCGGACCCACAAGCATGCCCACGACAACCCGGACTGGGCTCGCGAAAACCTGCAATGGCATTATGACCACCACATGGGACGCAATCCGGGTGCCAATTGGTGCATCAGCAAACCTTGGTTCGATTACATCATGGGTACGCGTATCTACACCGAGGGATGCCCCCGGGAGAGCAATCCGCTGGGTTGGAAAAAAATGCCAAAATGGATGGAAAGGCGTTTGTTTCCCGATTTCGGCGAGCAAGTGAAACAGCAAACACGGGCTGCGTGATCGAAACAATCTGATGGTTCAGCCAGTCTCCCCGTCCGACACAGGCGACATCACCGCCAACACGCTGCATGAAGCCTACGTGCCGCGTTATTCGCGTCGGTCCGTATTTACCGTGGCGCTGAGTTTCATGGCATTGGCTAGCGTCAACGCGCTGGTGACCTTGCTGCCTTTTCTGGGGGCCTATGAACCCAAGCGGGGCGTGGTCGCGCTGGTGTGTGTTTTCTTTGGTGCCGCCTCGTTGTTGTATCTGCGCAAGGATCGCATCGACCGGGCGGTTTATGCCATCTGCGCAGGCATGTTGGCGGCCATCACGCTGTTTCAGGTGACCGTGGGCGCCGGGGTCAGGGCGCCGCTGAACGCAGCGGTCGCCATTCTGATTCCGTTTGCCGGTCTCATCCTTGGCCATGCCGCTGCCCGCAATGCGCTGCTGGTGGCGCTGACGTGGCTGTCGGGCATTGTGGGCGCTGAAATGCTGGGATTCATTCCCGGCATGCACGGCACCAATATTCCGGTGCTGATGCCATCGTATGCTTTCTATTGTGGTCTGTGCATCTGCATCTATGCGCTGACCGATAACTATTCCAGCGTTGTCGCGCGGGCTGTGAATGACCTGGTGTCCGAGCAGGGCGCCCGCAATTCGGCCGAGATCGGCAAAGCGCAGGCAGAGGCTGTGCTGCGTTACAAGGACGAGTTTTTGGCCATGCTGTCGCATGAGATACGCACGCCACTGGCCGGCGTGAAGTCGGGCGTGCAGCTACTGTCGCATCCGAACGCGACGGATGCCATGAAGCAGCGCGCGTTCACGGCCATCCGGCAAGCGGTGGACAACACATCAGAGGTTTTGAACAACCTGCTGGACAACAGCAAGATCGATGCAGGCAAACTGGTGTTGAACACCGCGCCGGTTGCTCTGCCGGAACTGCTGGAAAAAATATCCAACCTGTATCAGGTGCAAGCCGAAGCGCGCGGGCTTGATTTCGCAGTAACCGTTGAGGGTGTGCCAGAGCAGCCTTTCGATCTGGACGCACCGCGCCTGACACAGATGATGTCCAATCTCTTGGGCAATGCCATCAAGTTTACGACCAAGGGTGGGGTGCAATTGCGTGTTCAGTGGTTGACTGATGCGCCGTCGTCCATCCGTGTGCCACCGGAGGCGGGAGAAAAATCGGGCGCCTCCCATAAAACAACCGGTCCCATGCTGCGTTTCTCTGTCATTGATACCGGACCGGGTATCTCCAAAGTGAATCAGGACCGCTTGTTCCAGGAATATGTGCAGGTCAAGGAAAGCGGGTTTTCCAGTCTGGGCACCGGTCTGGGTCTGGTGGTGGTGCGCAAGCTGGCAGGGCTGATGGGTGGAACAGCGAACGTGGAAAGCGAAGAGGGCAAGGGCTCCACGTTCTGGTTTACGGTGGCGGTCGACGCCGCCACCGTGGCTCAATAGCGTTGCAGTTGCCGCGCTGTCAGTGGTGCGCCGGTTCGTGATGCATCAGCCGGTCTGTGGCTGCAATGGCCAATGCTGAGAGCAAAAACACGATATGGATGGCTGTCTGTGCGATGATGACGCGGTCATCATATTGCGCCGCATTGATGAACGTCTTGAGCAGATGTATCGATGATATGCCGATGATGGCCGTGCTCAATTTCACCTTCAGCACTGACGCATTGACATGATCCAGCCATTCGGGCTGGTCGGGGTGATTTTCAAGCCCCAGGCGGCTGACGAAGGTTTCATATCCACCGATGATCACCATGATCAGCAGGTTGGAAATCATGACCACGTCAATCAGCCCCAGCACCATCAGCATGATGCCTGTCTCATCCAGTTGATGGCTGGCTGTGCGCGTGACCAGATGGGCCAACTCCACCAGGAAGTGATAGGCATAGACGCCCTGGGCGATGAT
>SXZD01000025.1 GCA_005788065.1 Burkholderiales bacterium | reverse complement strand
GAGCTTTCCGCTGGAGGCTGCCAGTTCGCGGGCCGAGGTCATCAAACAGTTTCCCAAGGTGGTGGCATTTGTCGACCGTATTCATGGCCGTGTGGGATATCGCAAGGCATTGGAGCGCGGCGGCCCTTATGCGTATGCCTGAAGTTGCAGGCAAGTTGCAAAACAAAAAAGCCCGACTGACTATCAGACGGGCTTTTTTGTTTCAGCCCGCACCTTGTTGCCAATGTGCGAGCCTTCAGGTGTGGCGGAATTAACCGCGCAGTGCCTTGATGGCTTTTTCAGCGGCTTTCTTGATGCCGGCTGTCAGGTCGCCTCCACCGAGCTTTTCCAGCGCTTCCACATAGGACGACTGGAGATTGACGCGGCGGATCAGTGTGTCTGCAGCTTTCTTGACGGCTTCACGGGCCTGTGCGGTTTCTTTGGCGACCAGTGTCTTGGCCTTTGCAGTGACTTCGTCGGCTTTGCTCTGCAGTTTGCGTGCACCAACCGATACAGCGCCCAGAGCGGCATTGCCGACATTCTTTGCGTTCAGTTCAGGCTTGGCTGCTTTCTTGGGAGCGGCTGCTTTCTTGGCTGCAGCGGGCTTTGCTGCTGCAGGCTTGGCGGCGGCAGCTTTTTTGGGAGCTGCAGGTTTGGCGGCTGCGGCTTTTTTGGGGGCTGCTGCCTTGGCTGCAGCAGGTTTTGCAGCAGCGGCTTTTTTGGGGGCGGCTGCTTTCGGAGCAGCTGCTTTTTTGGCTTTGGGTTCGGTGGTGTCACCAGCTTTTGCACGTGCCATGAGTTTGTTCCTCACTATGAAAGAAAGAGTAAGCGCAGTCTTTCACAATTTCTTGTTTTGATGCAAGCATTTGCTTTAAAAAATCATCATTTTTTTAAAGCGTGTGAACACAAAAAACAACCATGCTGTCTCTGCTGATCATTTGCGTGAATGCCGCTTGCCGTCTTGCTTTGCGGCAATCGCATGTCAGCGTCGATAAAAACGGGATGCAATATGCGACGTGGAAAATTCATCCGGCAGACGCCGCGCCAGAACAAAACCGTCATCGGAAAACGCATCTGCAGTGTCTTTGTGGGCTGTTGCCGAAGCAACGTTCGCACTCGTCAAAACCAGTGTGGGTGAGGGTTTCGG
This sequence comes from Burkholderiales bacterium, assembly GCA_005788065.1. Classification (GTDB taxonomy): domain Bacteria; phylum Pseudomonadota; class Gammaproteobacteria; order Burkholderiales; family Burkholderiaceae_B; genus SXZD01. The sequence goes on along the minus strand of SXZD01000025.1, from coordinate 3,148 downwards.
GATGATGCACGGCATCGTGGGTTTGGTGACGGGCACATCAATGGATGAAACCGGATCACAGTGGTCGATGTTGAAAACATCGATACGATGACCATCTATCACAGCCACTGCATAGTGATGTTCGTCCAGCATGCACGCGCCGTCCGGCCTTTCTGTTCCGTGTGAATATGTATGCCGCCATCCATCGGCGACCAGCATCGCATGCGCTGCACCGGTATGGATTGCATCCACATCAAACCGGCGTATCTGTCGCTCCCGGGTATCGGCCAACCACAGTTTGCGATGTGTCGCACTGTAGGCCATTCCATTGCCGGTCGTGATGTTGTTGAGTACCTCTGTCAGCGTGCCTTGTGTCAGGCACCACAGCTTGCCCAACGGTGCGCGCTTGTCGTCGATCAGACTGGAAATCCAGATACGTCCCCACTCGTCGCAACAGCCATCATTGAAGCGTTGCCATGTGCTGTCAAAAGGTGATGGCATCAGTAACGTGTGTTGTCCGTCATCGCGGATATACCAGATACCGATACGTCCGAAACCCATCCAGCAGGAGGGCTCATCCGTGGGGATGATGCAGGCGATCTGATCGGGCATGCTGCGGCACTGAATGGCCGCGGGTGTGACCGACAGCGTGTCGCCATGCAGGGACAGTGTGTCAGTAGTGAGGACATGCAGCGTGCGCGCGTTGATATCCACCCAGCGCAATTGTCCGTGGGCATATCGGGGGCTTTCGCCCAGTTGCATCGGGGCGGCGGAGAGTCTTTGCCAGGATGCTGAAGGAGTGTCGTTCTCAGCCATGATCAGCCATGTGCGTTCAGATTGTCAGAAAAGTGTAAATTGGAGAGACAGCAGAAAAAAATCCACTATATAGTGTGGCGCATTGGAAAGGGGTGACGACGTGAACCGGCTTGAGCGCATACACAAGATCGACGAGATGATCACCCGGCAGGGAACGGTTGCGATAGACGAATTCCTGTCGACGCTGGACATATCGCTGGCCACGTTCAAGCGCGATCTCGATTATCTGCGTGCCACCTTGCACGCACCCGTGGTGTGGGACAGAAGTCGTGGCGGATACAGCTATGGCAAGCGCAAAGGCAGGGCGGCTGTCACACCCATGCCCACGCTCTGGAGCGGTGCGCGCGATACACATGCGCTGCTGGCCGCCCATGGATTGCTGGCTGCGGTCAAGTCCGGTCCGCTCAAGGAAGAAGTGCAGGGATTGTGCGCAAGGCTGCTGACGCTGTTGGCTGCGCAGGGCGATGCGCCCGCCCAGATCGAACGACGTTTTGATGTCCGCGTGCCGGCAGTGGCTGATGACCATCCGGCATTCGCCGCGCTGGCCAGTGCATTGCTCAAGCGCAGACGTGTGCGTTTGCAGGTGGCATCAGCCCGCAAGCGCAACACGCCCGATGTGCGTCTGTTGTCTCCGGTTTGCCTGCAGCATGACGGTACGCAGTGGATGCTGCATGCGTTCGACCATGCAGGTAACAAGGCCTGCGTCATTGCGTTGTCGGATTGTTCCGACCCGCAGATACTCAATGAAAAAGCCAAAGATGGTTCGTTGAAAACAGCGAAATGAGCTGCAAGCCGGGCAGCAGGAGCAGCGGCAGGCTCATTGTCTGCATCTGGATTGATGCTTCAAATGCGCCTTGAGCGACTCGGGTTAGAATCTGCGTTTGTTTGCATTCCGATGCAAAAAATGACACTGACGCAGGAGACACCCCATGGACATGAAAATCAAACTCAAGCGCAATGCAAAGTTTTCTGCATCGCCTGATGCCATCCGTTCGCAGCTCAATGACATCACCGGGCTGCTCAAGCTCTTCCCCAAGCTCGACAGCCTGAGCGAGCTCAAACCAGGTGCCTTCAAATGGACACTCAAGCCCATCGGCGCAGCGGGTATCGAGCATGTGGTGGTCTATGGCGCTGATTACAGCGTCGATCTGCAGTCCATGAAGGTCAGTTGGTCTTCAGTCAAGGGTGTCGGCAATGCCACACTCGATGGCTGGATACACTTTCAGGAAGCCGGTGGCACCATTGATCTGGCTGTCCACATTGAAGGTCAGTTGCGCGACATGTCCATTCCGTTGGCGCTGCGACTGGTCACGCCGACCTACATCAACAAGACATTTGAAGCGCTGGTGGACAAGTTTCTGGAGCGCCTGCGCGAGAAGGTCGGCGGCTGATTACAGCGTCGATGGTCCGGGCGATTGCCCGGTTTATCGATCAACTGGCCATTTACCTGATGCCTGCCAGTTGCGTGCGCACGGCAGGCCCGAGGTTCAGGTCTGTGTGCAGGGCAGCCAGGGTCACCAGCACGCCGGTCATCCGGCGGTGCAGGAACACGATTTCGCGCGGCGGTATCTGAAAATGCACTGACATGGCCGACAGCGCTGCTTTCTGGCTCACGCGGGTGCCGATATCCGACTCGCCAAACAGGTATCCGCCCAGTTGACCGCGCAGCCGTTCAGGTACGCGCGGGTCTCTCACGTCACGGAACGGCTCGACGATCAGCTCTGCCAGTGATGCAAAGTTCTCCAGCACGGAGCGCGGTGTTTGGGAGCCCAGCAATCGGATGTCCAGCGTGCCTCGATGGTGTGGTCGGTATCGCCTTCCAGTGCGCCGCGCACGATCTTGGCATACGACTTCACAAAGCTGTTTTCGAATGGACGCGTGGCACCGAAGTCCAGCAGCACGATGCGGTCTTGGGATCCGTCGGCTGCATCGCCCAAGCGGATGCGGTAATTGCCGAAGTGCGGATCGGTCTGAACCATGTTCCACTGAAAAAACTCGGTCAGGAAAAGGTCGACAAATGCGCTGCCCAGACGGTTGCGTCGCTCGATGGACAGCGTTTGCACGGCCTCATCGCGTACCGACAGACCGGGTTCATAGGAGGTGGTCAACACCCGGGGGCCGCAATAGCGTTGAAAGACCCGCGGCACGATGAAGCGTTTGTCGTCGGCCAGTCGCTGCCCGAATGTTTCGGTGAATGCGCGCTCCTGCTCATAGTCGCATTCGCGCTCCAGCATCTCGCGCACTTCGGTGAATACCGGTGTGAGGTCCAGCGCCTTGGGCGCCAGACGCGCTGCTATCAGCAGGCGTGCCAGTGTGCGGATGTCACTGTCGATGGCATCGGCCACGCCCGGGT
>SXZD01000251.1 GCA_005788065.1 Burkholderiales bacterium | reverse complement strand
TGGCTGCCAGCTGATCGGCAAAAATGCCTTTGCTGTCAAACAGCAGTCGGCCGATGAGTGTGGATTTGCCGTCGTCCACGGAACCGGCGGTGATGAAACGCAGGACGCCGCGGTCTTCGGTGGAAAGCAGTGTGTTGGTGTCGGTCATGGCATTCATGGTGAATCTCAGAAATATCCTTCTTTTTTGCGGCGCTCCATGGAGGCTTCGGACGTCTGGTCGTCCATGCGCGTGGCACCACGCTCGGTGATGTCGGTAATGGCGGTTTCGGCAATGATGGCTGCAGGGGAGTCAGCCGTGCTGGCCACCGGGCAGGTGCAGGTGATGTCGCCTACGGTGCGGAAGCGCACCACGGCTTTTTCCACGGTTTCACCTTCGCGTGGCGGTGTGAGGTGCGTCAGTGGCACCAGCAGTCCGTTGCGGCGGATGACATCACGCTCATGCGCGTAGTAGATGCTGGGCAGACCGAGATTTTCGCGTTCGATGTATTGCCACACGTCCAACTCTGTCCAATTGGAAATGGGGAACACGCGCATGTGTTCGCCCGGGTGCACCTTGGTGTTGTACAGGTCCCAGAGTTCGGGGCGCTGTGCTTTGGGGTCCCACTGGCCGAAGCTGTCGCGGAAAGAAAAAATACGCTCTTTGGCGCGGGCCTTTTCTTCGTCGCGGCGGGCGCCACCCATCAGCGCATCGAACTGAAACTCTTCAATGGCTTCCAGCAGCGTGACGCTTTGCGCGGCATTGCGCGAGTCGGTTTCTGCCCGCAATTTGACCGTGCCGCGCTTGATGGAGTCTTCCACCGAACGTACGATGAGTTGCTCGCCCAGTTCTGCGGCGCGCTGGTCGCGGAACTGGATGACTTCGTCAAAGTTATGCTCGGTGTCGATGTGCAGCAAGGGAAACGGAAATTTGCCGGGGCGGAACGCCTTTTCTGCAATGCGCAGCATCACCAGCGAGTCTTTGCCGCCGGAGAACAGCAGGGCCGGACGGGCGCATTCGGCTGCGACTTCGCGCATGATGTAGATGGCCTCGGCTTCCAGCCAGTCCAGGTGCGATTGTGTGTGTACGGTGGTGCTGCTCATTTTCAAATTCCGGTTGACGGTGGTGTAGTCGGTACTGCTTTTTTCAGGCGCTTTTCAGTGGGCTCTGCAAACTGCTGGCACGATTGATATTGCCCGCATGCAAGCCGCATTCTTTGTTGGCGGGGTCTTCCCACCACCAGCGGCCCGCGCGGATGTCTTCGCCCAAGGTGACTGCGCGTGTGCAGGGTTCGCATCCGATGGACGGATAGCCCTGAAAATGCAGTGCATTGACCGGCACATCGAAGCGTCGGATGTAAGTCCAGATGTCGGCTTCAGACCAGTCTGACAGAGGGTTGAATTTGGTGATGCCACGGGCATCGTCATTTTCACGCACGGGCAATTCTTTGCGCGTTGCCGCCTGTGCACGGCGTTGTCCGGTAATCCACGCCTGTGCGCCTCGCAAAGCGCGGTTCAGCGGTTCAACCTTACGCACATCGCAGCAGGCTTTACGCAGGTCGATGCTTTCATAAAACGCATCTGCGCCATGTGCATTGACGTACTGTTCCACAGCGGCTGCCACAGGCTTCACGGCTTCGGGCGCTTTGCCATAGCGCGCCTGCAGTGCGGGCAGCACAGCCAGCGTTTCTGCATTCAAACGACCTGTTTCCAGTGTGAAAGTTTTGATGTTCAAACCCAATCGTTGAACGACATCAAACAGCACATTGTCTTCAGCGGCCAGACTGGAGGCCAGACGCAGGTCGGCAAATTCTTTTGCTGCTTCGGACAGCAGGGTTTCGAGAGCCTGCAGTTTGGCCGCGATCTCGGTATCGGGCTGATGCGGGCCGCGAAACACGGTGACGATGGCTTCGGTACCGCTCATGCCACGCTCCGCTTGTGTGAGGTGCCATGCGCTTGGTGACGCCGACGGAACAGCGGTTCGCTGATATCCACCGAATCTTGATACACCTCGGTGAAATCTTTGAAGCCGTGCAAGGCGTCCTCAACCGACTTGCCTTCCTTGATGAGGAACTCGTCAAAGCCCACACGTGCAAGATAGAACAGCTGGTCGCGCCAGATGTCGCCAAACGCACGCAGATGGCCTTTGAAGCCATAGCGTTTGCGCAGCAGATACGCATCTGAGTAACCCTGCCCGAATTTGAACACCGGAAACTCGTAGGCAATGCGTGCCAACAGGGCTGCGTCGTGTTCGAGGTCTTCCGGATTGTCTTCGGGTTGCAGGTACACACCCAAGCGTCCGCTGGAGGCCAGTGGCAGCAGGGTGTCACGATTTTCTTTCCAGCGCTTCAGGCTGAGTACGAACTCGCCCTGTGCAGGAATGTCTGCGTCGTCACGTACTACGGCAAGCGCATCTTCAACGATGACAGGATGGCCGCCCAGCGGCTTCGAAATCAGGCGGCTCATGCAGCTTCCTTTTTGGGGTAGACGCGTGCTTTGAAAGGCTCTGCGCCCACGCGGTCGAATGTGTCGATGAACAGTTCTTCGTCCTGTCGCAATTCGACATAAGTGTCGAGAATGGTTTTGATGACGCCGGGCACTTCTTCTGCGGTGAAAGAAGGTCCGATGACCTTGCCGATTTCAGCATCCAGTCCCTGACGTCCGCCCAGCGTGATCTGATACCACTCGGAACCGTTTTTATCGACACCCAGGATGCCGATATTGCCGATGTGATGATGGCCGCAGGAATTGATGCAGCCGGAAATGTTGAGCGACAGGTCACCCAGGTCGAACACATAGTCGGTGTCGTCCAGCAGGTCGGTAACAGCCAGCGCAATCGGAATGGATTTGGCATTGGCCAGCGAGCAGAAGTCGCCACCGGGGCAGGCAATCATGTCGGTGACCAGTCCGACGTTGGGTGTGGCCACACCAAGGTCGCGCGCTGTTTGCCATAGGGCAAACAGCTCGGCTTCGGGTACGTCAGACAGCACCAGATTCTGCTCGTGTGTGACACGCAGTTCGCCGTATGAATACTCATCGGCCAGGTCTGCAATGGCACGCATTTGTCCCGACGTTGCGTCTCCGGGTGCCACTTTCGGGTTTTTAAGCGACAGCACAACCGCCACATGACCTGCAACACGGTGGGGTCTGACACTGCGCTGTACCCAACGCGCAAAGCCGGGGTGCTCGGCCTTCAGTGATGCGATTTTCGTTGCGTTTTGAGCCTGTTCAGCCACGCTGACGTCTTTGTAAGCGGGTGCGACGAAGTAGCCTCTGACGCGCTCAAGTTCTTCGACGGGCAAGGTGCCGGGGCCGTCGCGCAGGTGTTCCCACTCGGCGTCCACGTCTTTGGCAAACTGCTCTGCACCGATGGCGCGCACCAGAATCTTGATGCGGGCTTTGTACAGGTTGTCGCGGCGGCCATAGCGGTTGTACACGCGCATGATGGCTTCGATGTAGGTCAGCAGATGCTGCCATGGCAGGTTTTCGCGCAGCACGGCACCGGTCATGGGCGTACGGCCCAAACCGCCGCCAGCCATCACGGCGCATACCACTTCGCCCGCTGTATCGCGGGTGAAGTGAACGCCGATATCGTGTACGGCAACCGCGGCGCGGTCTTCTTTCGCACCGTTGACGGCAATCTTGAATTTGCGCGGAAGAAAGCTGAATTCCGGGTGCAGGCTCGACCATTGCCGCATGAGTTCAGCCGTCGGACGGGGATCCTCGACCTCGTCCGCCGCAACACCGGCGAAATGGTCGGCAGTGACATTGCGAATGCAATTGCCGGAAGTCTGGATTGCGTGCATGTCGACATCGGCCAG
>SXZD01000024.1 GCA_005788065.1 Burkholderiales bacterium | reverse complement strand
TTGAACTCAGCACTGAATACGCGACGCGTGCGCCGCCCGGATGATTTGCTCATGTTGGTCTCCTACCACGGCTCATTTGCCATGGCGCAAAACCCCAATAATGCACTTATCCGACCTGTTCAGTTTTGCCGAGCCACTTCTGTTCACCATTGGCCTGACGCTTGAACACAGCCGTCTGGTCGGTGTCGACGCTGTCACCCTGCTTGCGGGTCTGCACCTTGAATGTTTCGGTCTTAACACCACGCAGAGCCACCAGCACGTCGCCATTGCTGACTGTGTCGGGCAAGGTGGACAGCGTGGTCAGCTCAATTTGGCCATCTGCCAACGGCGGTGTACTGGTGGTGTAAAAGTCTGCGGCCAACAGCATCTGCCCGGGGGTACGAACCTCTGCTGCTGCATCGCCCGCCAGACGCTTGATGTACTCGGTGGCGGTCAACTGTTTCTGAAAACCCTCCGCATCCATCGCAATGACAGCCGGAAACGCATCGGGCAGTACAGCCGCTTCGCTGGGCGCAATCATGCCGGGCGGATTGGCTGGGGGCGATGCGCCGGCAGGCTGCGTTACGCCGGGGTTGGGGCTACCGGTGCCGGTAGCGCTTTCAAGTCCTGCGTCCTGACCGCACGCGGACAAAACAGCCACCAGAACCGGGGCGAGCGCAAAAACCCGCACATCTGTTGCGACCCGGGTCGACTTTTTGGATGAATCCTTGGATGTGTCGTTAGCGGCTCCGATGCTAGATCTCATGCGTCCCCCAAAAGTCTCGTCTGTATGAGGTAGTGTTACCTCACGGTAACCTTTTTGGATTCACATCACCCAAGCACTATCTTGCTTCTCCCACCCCCATCAACCCCACCACCCGCTCCACCAGCAGGTCGATGGCACCCACCACCCCCAGCAGCGTCACACCGTCGGCTTCCATCTGCTCAAAGATGGCGGCCAACTGCCGCGGTCTGGGCCCTGTGGCATCTTTCGGTCCCCCTGCCCTGAACCGCGCCAACTGGTTGAAGGCATTGAACCGGTCCAGATCATTGTCAGCAAACTGCACCTGTATGTGCAGCAGCGCAAACACATCGGCAAACAGTTCGCGCTGCGTAATCGACCATCGCTGGTTGGTAGCGGACAGATAGCTGCCCGCCACGCAGTGCCCCACTTCATGCGCAGCGGCTATTTCCTGTATGACGGTCAGATCGTCGCTCGGATCAAACAGATTGAGCTTTTCTGTCAGACGCCGCCACTGCTGCTCCGACCGGTTGATGCCCAGATAACACAGATCGCTGCTGGGACGGTAAAGACTGAAAACCGGCAACAGGTCGTCCCGGTTGACGATGAGCACGCGGAGTTCCTTGAAAAGGGCGCCATACCCTTTGCTGAACAGCTCAAAATTGTGCTGCATGTCGAAAACCGACAGGTCGGTGCGCTTTCCCGCATCGTCGAGCACAAGACTGACAGGCCGCACGCGGGTGCGTTCAACATCGAAACCCAAATGAAAGGGGGTGGCAAACGTCGGCCAGTAGGGCTGATCATCCCGATGGGTCAACAAACCGTTGTCTGCCGGCGGTACAACATCTGATGATGGAGCCGAGCCCTGCGGCAGCCCTGTCGCCGGCGGCCCGGCAGGATATGATGCATATTCAGAAACCGGGGTTCGGCTTTCATCAGACGTCAAAGGCATCTCCATGCGCAACCATGAAGAGTTAAGACCCTCATTCCAAGCGGTCGCACTTGATATTTGGGCCCCGGTTTGAACCCGTGACTGCGCCCACGTCGGCGCTGAAATCATCAGCACCAACAGCGCCAACACGATCTGTAGCGCCAATATCGCCAGCCGCTTGAGCGTCGGGAGCAACGGCAGCAGGAGCCGGCACAACAGCACGTCGCCCCCTGATGTCCGGCCGGTCAGCGCGCGGCGCTGTTTTTCTGCAGGTCAATAACGGCCTGCACCGCATCAAGCGAACTGATGGTCTGCGTATCATCAGGACCCAGCAGCGAAACGCGGATCGAATACGCGGCAGACAGCATTTCCTCTGCGCGCTTGTAGTCTTTCAGTTTCACATACATGATGCCGGCGCTGTTGAGCGACTGCGCCGTGCGCAGGTCGCGTCCGCCATGCACGGCTTGGCGTACTTTCAATGCCTGCCGGTAGTAGTTCAATGCGCCCCGGAAGTCTTCCTTTTCAACCCGCAGGTTACCCAAAAAGGTCAGTGCCTCTGCGGCGCCCTCGCTGTTGTCCCGCTTGCCGAGTTTCATGGCACCCAGCAGCGACAGCAGCGTGCGCTCGGCCTCGGCTTTTTGCTGGTGGTCAATCTGGGCCACAGCCAGATTCAGCATGGTTTCGAGGCTGCGTTCGTTGTAGGGGCCAAACACGGCGTCATAGGCGCCGATTGCGCGGGTGTAGAGCACGGAGGCCTGCTGCATGTCGCCCTGCCGCGCCAGATACGCCGCCCGGTTTTCCGCTGCCAATGCGTAGGCTGGACTCGACAATCCGAGCGCTATCTTCACCCGCTCTTCGGTACGGGAATAAATAAGGTTTGCTTCATCCAGCTGATCGCGCCCCTCGGCCAGACGAGCCCGCAAGGCCTGCATGCGCACCCATTTTTCCACAGTGGCCGCGTCGCGTCCTCGTGAAACATAGCTGGCAGCCTCGTCCAATGCGGCTTTGGCCTCGTCCATGTCTCCGGCGGTGGCATACAACTGTCCCAGCACCGACAGGGCTTCGGTTTTTTCTGCCAAATCTGGTGCCAGCGTCACCCAGGCACGGCAGGCTTCCCCCGCCTCTTCGAATTCGCGGGTGCGGAATTTATCCCGACAGGCTGCGCGCTCAGCGGGCAGGGACTTGATGTATTCGGCCGCGTCTTCGCTGGTGGCGAGAGCCGGCATGGTCAGCATGCCCAGACAGATCAAAACCGTTGCGAAACCGCAACGAACCGGATCGAACAGAGCTCTACCTCCAAAAATCGCCAGACGGCGAAACCGATTTGGGGTGTCCCCAGTATCAATGACATGGATACCAAACATTTCTCTAACAGCGCCTCCACCAGCCTCACAGGCTCGGTTTATGTGGGGCAGATCCGGATGCCGGTGGCGCCCAGCGAACTGGAGCGCCTGCAACAGGAAAACACCCGCCTTCGCCAGCAGGTGCACACGCTTGAGACCCGGTTGGCTGATTTGCGTGAAATGGTACACGACTTTCTTTCAACGACCGACCCGGCTTGAATCTGAATAGGACACTGACATGCAAGACTTCGACTTTGAAAACTGGAGCGAACTGCACAGCAGCGACCCCGCTGAGTTTGAGCGCAAGCGCGAGGCCGCTCTGCAGGAGTTTATCGAACAGGCGAACCCGGACTCTCGTCTGATGCTGGAACAGACCCTGTTCACCCTGCAAATGCACAAACAGAAAGCCAAAAGCCCGCTGCAGTCGGCGATTTTTGCGTCCAACCTGATGTGGGAGTCGTTCGGCAAATTGCGCACCAGCATGGAAGAGGCTCGCAGCGTGTTTGAAGAAGCCCGCCCCAGCCTGTCGCTGGTCGGTGGCAAGCAGATGAGCCAGATCGACAATATCGTCAATGGCTGGGCTGCCGGTGTGCCGGTAGCGCACGCTGAAGATGGCGCCAACGACGGAATGGAAGGTTCGGATGCTGGCGGCCAGATGACGGCACCGGCGGTTCGTCAAAGCGGCGGTGCTCGCATCATCGCGTTCCCGGGGCGGCGTTGATTTTCAACGCCAGGTTGCCCACAAGCAATCTGGCGTAATCAGAATGCGCGAATACGAAAACGACAGGCAAATTCACAATATCGGTTTCGATTGAACCCATGATTCACACCGCAGACCCACAACCCGGGAAAACTCCCTCAGATTATGGGTCACAACGGTGAGTCCCATATAGCGAAGATTTTTCCATTGGCACCACCGTGGGATATACAACTGACATATCCCACCGAAAAAAATCTTCGCCTTAACGTCAATTCAAAGACGCAGTTTCAGCCTGCCAGCCAGCGTCAAACGCTGAACCTCACTTCGCCCTTACCACGCCACTGATGGTCACAGTCACTTTGGAGCGCCCGCCCTCCAGCGCAGCGGCAGGCGCACCATCAGCGGAGGCTGCCATCAGCATCGGTTGAGCCATGCGCATCTGCGGGCCAGCCACTCCGGCATCCGATGACGTCCTGACCGTCACGTCCACTGCCTCAAAGCCATTGGCATAGCCCAAGGCACCAACCACTGTGTTCGCCTTTTCACGCCAGGCCGCTACAGCCCGTGTCATCAAGGCCTGCTCCTCTTTTTGTCGTGCTTCGTGGCTGAGACGGTAAGAGACGCCAGCATAAGAAAACTCGGGCGACAGACGGCCGCCAGCCTTTCCCAGCGCCGCAAAATCCTTGCCTTCAATCACGATCTCGGCCCGGGCACGCCATCCGGCAATCTTGCCGTCAGGACCATAGTCATTCCAGGTCTGCAGGCTGGACCGCTTCTCGGAAATGCTGCTGTCCGATTGCAGGCGTGCCATGGCCTGCTGGGTGGCAATGGCGGCCCGCTGACTGGCCGAATTGGCCTCTTTGTCCCTGAACTCGGCAAACAGCGTGATACTGGCCAGATCGTTGCTGACCTCCTGCTGCGCCTGATGCTCGACCGAGATACGGGCCTGCGGACCCGCCGCATGCACGGCGCACATGGCTCCCGGCGGATGATGGGGACGCCCACTGGCGGTCGTGCCCCCGCCTGTGCCTCCACCCATGCCGCCCATAGCAGCCATTCTTCCCATGCACGACATACCGGGCATGCCTTGGGCAGCCGCCTGTGCCGACATGCCCGCTTCCTTGCTGTCTTTGGCGTCCTGAGCGCGGGCCGGGCTGATACCCACCGCCGCCACTGCAATGGCGAACATGACGGCAGCCGACCGCGCGAGCATCACGGATGCAAAGCGGTTTTGAGAGACTGAAACAATGCCGCCAAGACAGCCTTGCAACAACCCCAACGTGCGACGTGAGATGGCGGAGACGAATACAGCGGACAAATGGCTGTTTGATGCGCGAAGCATAACGCCGTTGGAAGCGATGAATCGGGTCTGCACAGGCAAGGTATGTTGTGGGGTCAAGACACTTCTCCGGTTCGGGTGAGCAAAGCCCCCAATCTACGCTTTAGAATGGACGGCATCCGTTTACTGTAACGCACGACACGAAAGAAAAGGCGACATGGCCGACCCCCTGAGGCAGCCCAAATCACTGGTGAGCATGCTGTTCACGGTTTTCATCATCGCCGGGGCCATGTGGGTGCTGTCGCCTTTCCTGCTGTCGCTGCTGTGGGCGGCCATCATCGGCCTGGCTTTCTGGCCCATGCATGTGTGGGTGATGCGCAAAACAGCCAACCGTCCCGCCACTGCCGCCCTGCTCACCACCCTGCTCGTGGCCCTGCTGCTGGTCGGCCCCATGATAGGACTGCTGATCTTTGCATTGGGCGACATCCTGTCGCTGACCGCATTTCTCAACATTGCCGACGCCAGCGGCCATCCGGAGCCACCATGGCTGCGCAATCTGCCCCTGGTGGGCAGTTACCTGCACGACAAATGGCAGCAGTATCTGTCTCGCCCCGACCAGATTTCGCTCATTCTTCAGGACTCGGTCACCAACCGGCTCAATGTCATACAGGGCACGGTGCAGACCTTGTTGGTGGACGTGATGGAACGGGTAGCCACCCTCTTTTTTGCGCTGTGGGTACTGTTTTTCATTTTCCGGGACGGGCCTACCCTGGCCGCCACCGTCAACCGCATTGGCAACCAGTGGCTGGGCCGCCGCTGGAGCCCGTATGTGTCGCACCTTCCCTCTGCCATGCGCGCATCGGTCAACGGACTGGTGATCGTCTCGTTTGCCGAAGCCGTTTTGCTCGCCGCTTTGTATGCCATGTGCGGCGTACCCGGCGCCGTGCTGTTTGGCACGTTCACGGCCATCATTGCCTTCATCCCCATGGCTGCGCCGGCCGTGCTGGCCGTGGTGGGCGTCATCCTGTTCACCGCCGGGGAAAGCGCTGCGGCCATTGGACTGGTGGTTGCGGGCGTTTTGCTGGTGATGCTTGCCGACTATCTGGTGCGCCCCCTGCTCATACAGGACGGCACGCACCTGCCATTCCTCGCTGTGCTGTTTGGCGTGTTCGGCGGCGTCATCACACTGGGTATCGTGGGGCTGATCATCGGCCCGGTGATGCTGGTGCTGCTGGATGTTTTCTTTGATGAAGCGTCACACATCGAGCGACTGTCCAGTGCGGCGGACGAAGATTCCTAGCGTTTTTTGAACTGCAAACACGGGTACATGCCGTGCCTGCATTGACCAGCCTGAAGAATGACAAAACAGAAGGCAAAACACGGGAAAATCACAGGGCAAAACAAGGCAAGACAGGTACAATCCGGTCTTCTTCTGACTGACTCCGTCACTCGCCATGACCCATTCCGACATCCGCTTTCCGTCCCGCATCGGCACACCCCTGAGCCCTTCTGCCACCCGCGTCATGCTGCTGGGCTGCGGCGAACTGGGCAAGGAGGTCATCATTGCCCTGCAGCGGCTGGGTGTCGAGGTTATCGGTGTGGACCGCTACGCAGATGCACCGGGCATGCAGGTCGCCCATCGCAGCCATGTCATCAACATGACGGACGCTGATGCCCTGCAGGAGCTGATCGAAAAAGAACAACCGCATATCGTCGTACCGGAGATTGAAGCGATCGCAACCCAGCGATTGATGGAACTCGAAGCGGCCGGTACGGTGCGCGTCACCCCCACGGCACGCGCGGCATGGCTCACCATGAACCGCGAGGGCATACGCCGACTGGCCGCCGAAGAGCTCGGACTACCCACCTCGCCCTACCGCTTTGCCGGTTCGCTGCAGCAACTGCAGGCAGCCATTGACGGCAGCGACGGCCAGCCGCCCATCGGATTTCCCTGCATCGTCAAACCCGTGATGAGTTCTTCGGGAAAAGGACAGTCAAAACTGGACAGTCAGGCCGACGTAGCCTCCGCGTGGGACTATGCAGCCAGCGCCGGGCGCGTGGATGCGGGTCTCGTCATCGTTGAGGGTTTCATTGATTTTGATTATGAGATTACGCTGCTGACCGTACGCGCCCGCGGTGCAGACGCTTCCATTCAGACCGCTTTCTGCGAACCCATCGGCCACGTGCAAGTGTCGGGAGATTATGTGGAAAGCTGGCAGCCTCATCCCATGTCGCAACTCGCACTTGAAAAAGCACGCGATATTGCCCTGAAAGTCACCGGTGCACTCGGCGGTGCCGGCATTTTTGGGGTGGAACTGTTTGTGAAGGGCGATCAGGTGTGGTTCTCGGAGGTCAGCCCCCGCCCGCACGATACCGGCATGGTGACCATGGCCACGCAATATCAGAATGAGTTTGAACTGCATGCCCGCGCCATTCTGGGATTGCCGATAGATGTCACCTTGCGTAACCCCGGTGCCAGTGCAGTCATCTATGGCGGCATGGAGGCTACCGGCATTGCGTTTGAAGGTGTGCAGGACGCTCTGCTGACCGACCCCGGCGTTGATGTTCGACTGTTTGGCAAGCCCGAGTCATTTGTGAAGCGACGCATGGGGGTAGCGCTGGCCCGGCATGACAATGTGGAGACTGCGCGTACGCTGGCCAAGGCCGCTGCAGCCAAGGTCAAACCGGTGAAGTGAGGCTGGTGGAGTCAGGCCAGTGACTTCTTACACCTGCATGGTGTGAAGGGAGGCACGCCCATCTGCCGCCATCAAAAGCCGCGCCCGCTGCCCCACCGGCAAACAGGTTTTGTCAGCGATGTGCCCAAAAGGCAGTCCCGTAAAAATAGGCACGCCTGACACCTGCGAGATGTGCTCCAGGGCATCTGCAAGGCAGTAGCCATCATCAAGCGGTGAAGGCTTCCAGTCGGAACATTCGCCAACGATGAGTGCTTTCTGCCGACCCAGTACGCCCGACTGGTGCAACTGCAGCAGCATGCGTTCAATGCGATAGGGGTGCTCGTTCACATCCTCGATGAAGAGCAGACCGCCCTCCACAGCCGGCATGAACGGTGTGCCAATCAGTGCGCAGATCATGGACAGATTTCCACCCCACAGCAGGCCATCCAGCGGGGTGTTGGTTTCAACATGCGCAAGCGGATTCAAACCGTCCGCCACGCACACCTCTGCCGCCTCTCCGGTGTTGAGCATGCGCATGAAATCAGAAAACGTACGCTCGACGGCAGGCTCTGCACCCCAGTCTATGCACAACATGGGGCCCTGCAACATGGCGGGCACCGGCAGGTTAATGCGTAGGCACACTGCCATCAAAGCGAGATGCAGCGCGGTAAAGTCGCTGTGCCCACACAGCACCGACCTCGTCTGCGCCATGCGCTTGGCAATGTCGACCAGTGGTGCGCGCTGAAGCAAGCGGGTAATACCGTAACCCCCGCGCACACCGAGCAGCAGTTGCGCACCCTTTACACTTTGCGCTTCTTTCGTCTCTCGCGCATCCTGCCCGTCATCCAGATTGCAGATGCCATCAAGCCATCGCTGGCGCTGCGCATCGTCAGCTGCAAAGCGCTGAAACGGCGCTGCATTGCAAT
>SXZD01000023.1 GCA_005788065.1 Burkholderiales bacterium | reverse complement strand
TAATACTGATAATTTAATAGTACATGGTGCACGGGGTGCGCTACGTCAATGAGCTTGCCTACAGCGAATACATCACCGAAACACTGCCAAACAACGAGTTTTTCGGCGAAGACGTACAGACCAAGCTGATCTACTACCCCACAGTCACCCGCGAAGCATTCCAAAACCAGGGACGTATCACCGACCTGATTGAAAACGGACGCCTGTGCAGCGATATCGGCCTGCCGCCCATGAACCCCGAAACAGACCGCGCCATGATCTGCGGCAGCCCCAGCATGCTCGCCGACATACGCAACCTGCTCGATGCGCGCGGATTCAAGGTATCTCCGGGTGTGGGTGAGCCGGGCGACTATGTATTCGAGCGTGCCTTCGTTGAGAAGTAAAACCGGTCAGGCAAACTGACTGGACCGCACAAAAGAAAATGCCCAAGCCAAAACCGGCTTGGGCAGAATCTGCCAAGGGTTGGCAGAGGAGACAGACATACTGTAACACGCGGATTGCGGCACCGCAACAAAATTGACTCATCTGCCTCAAACAGGTCAAATTTGGCACCCCATCCGGGTTAAAACACCCAAAAACCTGCATAATCAGGTAGAACACATCAACCTCCGCACTATTCTCTTTGTCCCATCCGTGTGGCACCGCTTGCACAAAAACCGACCACACGTACTATTTTGTGCTGCAGTGCATCAAACCTGATGGTGCGCAGATCCATTCTGCTCCCTGTGCGATTCTCTTTATTGCCCTACAATGCAGCACACATGTTCAATAACCATGCCCACAGGTGCTGAATGCAGATCGTTGTCATCGCCAGCCGCAAAGGCGGCGTCGGTAAAACCACCCTTTCCGCCCATCTGGCTGTCGCCGCTGGCCAGGCCCATCCGGGCAAAGTCGCCATACTGGACTTCGACCCCCAAGGCTCGCTGACCTGGTGGGCACAGCACCGCAACGAGGGCAATCCCCGGTTCGACTCCATCACCGAAGACGCACTGACATCCCATCTGGCAGAACTGCGCAAAGCCGGTTTTGATTACGTGTTCATCGACACGCCACCCGTGGAGGCACCGTGGGTGTCCAAGCTGATTTCCCGGGCTGATCTGGTCATCATTCCGACCCGTGCCAGCCCACTGGACATCCAGGCAGTCGGCACCACCATGCTGGCTGCCCAGCATGCTCACACCAATATGGTCTGGGTACTCAACGGCATCTCGTCACGTTCGCACATTGCAGATGCCGTGGCTGCCGAACTCAAGCGCTTCGCCCCGCTGGCGCCTACCTACGTCCACGAGCGTACCGACTACGTGATGGCCATGGGCCAGGGCCGTACCGTGCTGGAAACCAAACCCAGCAGCACATCCGCCCGCGAAATCCGCGAAGTCTGGAAATTCATCAGCACCCGTCTGCACAAGGCCTGACCCATGTCCGATATCTCTGCGACAGCACCACTGACGGCCGACGAACTGGCTGAACTCGAAGAATATCTGCTGTCCGACCTCACACCGGACGCCTGCATGGACATCTCCACGCTGGATGGTTTTCTGACTTGCATCCTGTCCGCGCCCCAGCGCCCCGAACCCGAAGAATGGATCTCGTGGGTGTGGGATACGGATGAGGCCAACGAAGACCCCAATTTCGAGTCCCAGGAACAGGCTGACCGCATTTTTGCCCTGATTGCCCGTCACGCGGCAGCGCTGGATGACATGCTCAAAGGCGGCAACGACGACTATGAGCCGGTCTTCTTCTTCGAAGACGAAGAAGCGCAGATTCCCGCGGTCGAAGAGTGGTGCATCGGTTTCACCATTGCCATGAGCGACTATGCAGACCAATGGGAGCCTGTTTTGCAGGCTCATCCTGAGCTGTTCGAGTCCATCCGCCTGTTTGGCACGGAAGACGGCCAGACCGAACTGGAAGCCCAACTCGACGAGATGGACGATGCACAGCAGGGACAGTTCATGCAGGACAAGGCAGACCACCTGCGCGCCAGCGCGATGGCCATCTACAGACTCAACAGGGCCTGACAGAGGCGGAGCAGTCGCTTGGACATCCTGCTGCAGCAGATCATCAACGGGCTGACGTTGGGCAGCGTGTACGCGCTGGTTGCCTTGGGTTACACCATGGTCTACGGTGTGTTGGGGCTGATCAATTTTGCCCATGGCGATGTCATGATGATAGGCGCCATGATCACCTGGACGGCCTGTACCGCACTCAAAGCTGCATTCCCTGAACTCTCCGGCTGGCTGGTGCTGTCAGCAGGCATTGCGGTGGCCGTACCGCTGTGCATGCTGCTGTCAGCCCTGATGGAGCGGGTGGCTTACCGACCGTTGCGCAATGCGCCACGACTGGCGCCCCTGATCACCGCCATCGGACTGTCAGTCATCCTGCAGACACTGGCCATGCTGATCTGGGGCCGAAACTATCAGGTTTTTCCGTCGCTGCTGCCCTCCGAACCCATCACCCTGCTGACCTTCGCACCCCTGCCCGACGAATCCGAGGGCCGCAGCGTCACCATGACCACTGTTCAGGCGCTCATCATGGTCGGTGCATTGCTGCTGATGCTCGGCCTGTCCGCGCTGGTGAACCGGACGGCTCTGGGTCGCGCCATGCGCGCAACCGCCGAAAACCCAAAAGCCGCCCGCTTGATGGGCATACACGATGACCGTGTCATCGCCCTGACCTTCATGATTGGAGCGGCACTGGCGGCGATAGCCGGTGC
>SXZD01000250.1 GCA_005788065.1 Burkholderiales bacterium | reverse complement strand
CAGTCTGTGTATTTGCATTTGATGCAGGATTCGGTGACAACGTGTGTCCTGTGGCGTTCCAGACACAGCGATTCAGGTAAAAACGTATTCTAACCCAGACAGTGCCCGGATTTCATGTGGATGTGTAGCGCAGGCCCATGGGCACCGGGTGATGTTTTGCCGAGACAGGCGCAAGTCTCTGGAAAACCCTGAGCGTTCTGCAGGGCGGTGTTTTTTATAATGCACCAATGACATCTGAATTCAAGCAACAGCAGCCCCTGCGACCTGACAACGCAACTTCCCGCGAGCGCATTTTCGGGCGCATCCAGGCGGCCCGCGCCCGGCAGGCCTCCGGTTCGCAGACAGGCCTGACGCCGCAGACGCATGGCGTAGCCTCAGCTGCAGAAGCCCCGTCGATTGCCAGTCTGCGCCAGCGCATGGGCGACAGTGCACGTGGTCCTCAACCGGTAGCGCCCGCGAGCCTGACAGACGCGTTTGTACAGAAAGCACTCGCGTTGTCCTGTACGGTTGACCGGGTGGGGCAAGCCTCACAGATCGTACCGGCCATCGCCGCGTATCTGGGTTCCTCCGGTTTGCCCGCACACGTGGTTGCGTGGCCTGTGCTCTCGCAGGCCGGATGGCTGGACTCTCTGGCCGCACACGGTGTGTCACTGCGTCTGGGCGCGCCCACCGGCGATGATCTGGTGGGTCTGAGTTCGGTGGCCTGTGCGGTGGCCGAAACGGGCACGCTCGTGCTGCGCAGCGCTCCTGACACGCCTGCGAGCACCCACTTGCTGCCTGAAACCCACATTGCGGTGCTGTCCTGCGACGACATGGTGCTGACGCTGGAGGACGCGTTTGAGCGGCTGAAGGCATCGGGTCAACCGCTGCCACGGGCGCTCAATTTGGTTTCGGGGCCATCGCGAACCGGCGATATCGAGCAGACCATCGTGCTGGGCGCGCACGGGCCTTATCGCGTGCATCTGGTGCTGGTAGGCGCAGCATGACAGCCACGACGTCCCGCAGGGACTTTCTGCGAGGCACCGTGAAGGCGGGCGCTGCCGCCACGCTCGGCGCCACGGCTGCAGCAGCACCTGTGCTGGGTGCGCCCGCCTTGGTCAAAAACGAACCGGAGCACAGCCTGCGTTTTCAGAGCACGTGGCCCAGCACCGATATTTTTCATGAGTTTGCACAGGATCTCGCCAAAAAAGTAAATGAAATGTCCGGTGGACGGCTGCGTATCGAGGTGCTGCCAGCCAACAGCGTGGTCAAGGCATTCGGTCTTCTGACCGCGGTGCACAAGGGTGTACTGGATGGCGGCCATGGCGTGAGTTCTTACTGGTACGACACCAATACCGCGTTTGCCTTGTTTGGCAGCAGCCCGGGTTTTGGCATGGATGCCAACACCTTTCTGGCCTGGATGGCACACGGCGGCGGCCAAAAACTGTATGACGAGCTGCTGCACCGTGAGTTGGGGCTGAATGTTCAAGGGTTTTTGTATGGTCCGATGCCCGCCCAGCCGTTGGGCTGGTTCCGGCAACCCATCCGCAAGACGCAGGACCTGAAGGGCCTGAAATTTCGCAGCGTGGGTCTGGCCGCCGAAATGTTCCGCGAATTGGGCATGCAGCCTGTGCCTTTGCCGGCGTCCGATATCGTTCCTTGGCTGGACCGTGAACTGCTGGATGCCGGTGAATTTAACAACCCGTCTTCAGACCGGGCTCTGGGTTTCCCGGCGGTGCGCACTGTCTGCATGATGCGTAGTTGGCACCAGCCTGCCGAGGTCTTTGAGGTGCTGTTCAACCGGCAGCGCTTTGATGCGCTGCCGTTTGAGCTGCGTTCCATCCTGGTGTATGCCCTGCAGGCCAGTTCAGCCGACATGAGCTGGAAGGCAGCCAACCGCTATGCCGAGGACTATGAGGAAATGGCGCGGCGGCAGGGTGTGCGTTATTACCGGGCGCCCGACGAACTGCTGCAGGCGCAACTGGCTGCCTGGCGCAAAGTGTTGGCGCGCGAATCCGAGAAAAACCCGTTTTTCAGACGGGTTATGGACTCACAGATGCGATTTGCCCGCCGTGTGGTGGCCTATCAGGTTGAGGTACAGGCGCCTGTGTCGGGGCAGTATGACTTCTGGTTCAACAACCGCCGCAAACCGTCTGACCCGTTGTGAGCGCTTGTCCGCCCGCTACCTGGCCTGTATCCCCGGTTTATAATGGAGGTCTGTTAAAAGCATTTGTCTTGCAGTCGACAGACTGCGGGCACCCAATCCATGGCTGACATCGAAATCCGCAAGTCTTTCACCATGCCGATCGGCAAGGCCCGCAAGGCCGCTCAGAGCATTGTTGAAGAGCTGTCCAACCAGTACAACATTCCCTATGAGTGGGATGGGGACGTGCTGACCTTCCAGAAAACGGGCATCAAGGGCGTGTTGCGGATTGCGCCCAAAAAAATCGAGATCGACATCACCTTGGGTCTGGTGATGAAGATTTTCAAGGAACCGATGCGCAGCGAGATCGAAAAGAATATCGACACGATTTTCAGCTGAGAAAGCTCGACACGGTCGGGTAGCGAAGGCGGATACCCAATTCGCGCAGCCGCCGGTTTTTAAGCCGGCGAGACTCGTTCATGAAAGACCACATCATAGGGCTGACCATGCCTTTGACGGTCTGGCGTGGCAGTCGTGGCGGGCGGGGCAAGCCAAAACGGTCAGCCACCAGGTCAAAGTATTCGCCCATGCGCATGGGCTCATCATCCACTGCATTGATCACCCGCCTGCCGCTTTGGCGGAACACGGCCCGCCAGGCCAGGCGCGCCAGATCGTCGGCATGAATGTGGTTGGACCATGAGTCATCCGAGGGTTCGATGGCGGGCGTGCCCGCCTTGATCCGGTCAATGGGCAGGCGATCGGCCGCATAAATGCCGGGCGCTCGCAGTACCGTGACGGCACGCAGTTGCTGCAGAAACTGCGCGCGGTGATTTTGCCCGGTCAATGTCCGTCCCCGCCACGCGTTTTCGGCATCCACCCGGCGAACAGCCCGCGCATTGGCCGGCCGCGCCGGCGTGTTCTCGTCAGTCCACTGTCCACCCCGATCACCGTATACCCCTGTGGTGCTGACATATACAACGCTGATACCGACGGTGGCGTGTCTGGCGGCGTTGGCCCCCAGTGCATGCAACATGTGGCGGCTGGCGGGGTCGGTTTCCCCATGTGCAGGCGGTGGCGCCATCCAGATGATGCCGGCTTTGGCCAAGGCGGCCAGACGCCGCAGGACCCGTTTGTTGGTGAGATCGCCCATCAGCGGGGTGCCGCCCAGTTGCCGTATCCGTTCTGCCTGTTCCGTCCGCCTGCAAGTGGCTACAATACGCAGCCTGCGGCGCCGCACGGCGGCGGGGCCTGCGCTCAGGCCCAGCAGGCGCAGGCCCACATCACCGCAACCGGCAATCAGCATGGGACGGCGATATGGCAGACTGTGCTTGGAGCGGTTTCGCATGCGGGGCTGTCGTTTTTGGCTGGTATCAAGGTTGTATTGTAGACATGACGTTTCAGATTGAGTTGTTGCCCAGTGGCAAACGCTTCGAGTGTGAGCCTGATGAGACAGTGCTGCAGGCAGCGCTGCGCCAGAATGTGGTGCTGCCTTATGGCTGCCGCAACGGTGCCTGCGGGTCCTGCAAGGCCACGCTGGTATCGGGTGAGGTAGACCCCGGCGTGTTCCAGCCCCGGGCACTGCCTGAGGCAGACCGCGTTCTGGGCAAGGTGTTGCTGTGCTGTGCCCAACCGCAGAGCGACTTGGGCATACAGGCGCGAGAACTGTCGGGTGCGGGGGACATGCCCATCCGCAAAATGCCCTGTCGCGTCAACGTCATCGAAAAACCGGTGAGTGATGTGGCCATTCTGCGTATCCAGCTGCCCGCCAACGAGGTGCTGCAATACCGGGCTGGCCAATACATCGAATTTCTGCTCCGGGATGGTCAGCGGCGTAGTTATTCCATGGCCAATGCGCCCGCGCCAGAGGCGGGCATCGAGCTGCACATTCGTCACATGCCCGGCGGTGTGTTCACGGACCATGTTTTCGGGCAGATGAAAGAGCGCGAAATCCTGCGCCTTGAGGGACCCTTGGGTTCTTTTTTCCTGCGCGAAGAAAGCAATCTGCCTATCATCATGCTGGCCAGCGGTACCGGATTTGCGCCCATCAAGGGCATGATCGAATACAGCCTGGAAAAGAGCATGCGCAGGCCTATTCATCTGTATTGGGGCGGTCGACGCGAAAAAGACCTCTACATGGCCGATCTGGCTCGCCAGTGGGCAGCAGACAACGATCACATCCACTTCATCCCGGTGCTCTCGGACGTTGAGCCGGGAGAAGCGTGGGCGGGGCGGACTGGTTTTGTACATCAGGCCGTGATGCAGGATTTTGCAGATCTGTCAGGTTTTCAGGTGTATGCCTGTGGAGCGCCTGTCATGGTGGATGCTGCTCGCCGCGATTTCACGCAGATGTGCGGCTTGCCCGAAGACGCATTTTTTGCGGATTCGTTTACGTCGGCGGCAGATCTGCAGGGCTGACGGTTACGGGAGCCTCATCTTGCGTGGCAGCTGAGCCTGCGCTCAGTCTCGCTCAGTCTCGCTCAGTCATCGCCCAGATAAGCCTTGCGTACGGCATCGTCATGCAACAGGTCGGCCGATGAGCCACTGAGCGACATTTCACCCGATTCCATGACATAGGCCCGCTGGCTGATCTGCAGAGCACGTTGTGCATTCTGTTCCACCAGCAGGATGGCGGTGCCTTGCGCTGCTATGTCAGTCACCAACTGAAAGATGCGATCCACAATGATGGGCGCCAGACCCATGCTCGGTTCGTCCAGCAGCAACAGGCGGGGTCGGGACATCAAGGCCCTGCCCATT
>SXZD01000249.1 GCA_005788065.1 Burkholderiales bacterium | reverse complement strand
GTTCTTCCTCTTGATGTGGCTGTTGGGTTCCACCAGTGAAGGAGATCTGAAGGGCATTTCCGAGTTTTTCAATTCGCCGTTGAAGGTGGCCATGCTCGGGGGCTCGGGCGCCGGTGAGGCGACTGCGCTCATCAAGGGCGGTGGTACCAACCTGTCCAAATCGACCGGTCAGGAAATGAAGGGCGGGAACCCGGAAAAGGAAGTGTCGCTGGACAAGGCAAAAGAGAAGGTCGCACAGGACGAGGCCAAAAAGCTGTCCAAGTTGAAGTCTGAGATTGAAGCCATGGTGGATGCGTCCACTGAAATGAAGCAGTTCAAGAACCAGATCAAACTGGACATCACGCAGGAAGGTTTGCGTATCCAGATCGTCGATGAGAAGAACCGGCCGATGTTTGACTCGGGCAGTGCGGTGCTCAAGCCTTACATGCGCGACATTCTGTCGCAGATTGCCCGGCTGCTGAACGAAGTGGACAACAAGGTGACGCTGTCGGGCCATACGGATGCGCAGCCCTATGCAGCAGGTGAGCGGGGCTACAGCAACTGGGAATTGTCGGCTGATCGGGCCAATGCGTCGCGGCGCGAAATGCTGGGTGCAGGGCTGGATGATCGAAAAGTGTT
This sequence comes from Burkholderiales bacterium, assembly GCA_005788065.1. Taxonomy (GTDB): domain Bacteria; phylum Pseudomonadota; class Gammaproteobacteria; order Burkholderiales; family Burkholderiaceae_B; genus SXZD01. The sequence goes on along the minus strand of SXZD01000249.1, from coordinate 6,900 downwards.
ACGTGTGGTTGGGTTGGCGTCTTCTGTGCCGTTATTGAAGGATGACCCCTACCATCCGACCAATCGGAGAATCGCGATCATCGTGATGAACCGGCGGGCTGAGGAGGCAGTGATTACGCAATCGCTGCCAGGTGAAGCGGATACGGCTGTGGAAGCGGGTCAGACAAGGGCGCGCTGAAACAACAGCGTAAGGTGTATGACGGCAAACTGCGGCGGCCTGCTGTGTGCGGGCCAGTGTATCGGGAGCATGAGATGAGTCAGGCCAGTTACAAGCTGATGAACATGGTTGACGAGAAAACTCGTCTGGCCGGGTCCAACAAGATGGAGCTTCTGCTCTTTTCGTTGGGTTCGACAGAGGTGTTCGGCATCAATGTGTTCAAGGTGCGCGAGGTCTGCGAAAGCATTCCGATCACCAAAACCCCCAATATGCCCAATGGCGTGGAAGGCATCATTTCGCTGCGCGGCATCATTTTGCCCGTGCTCGATCTGGCCACTTGCCTGAACATGTACTGCGAGCCGCCGCGCACGAAACTCATCATCACCGAGTTTTCTTCGCACACGCAGGCATTTCTCGTAGCGGACGTGGATCGCATCGTGCGGGTGGACTGGGAGCAGGTGAAGTCACCGCAGTCCATCGGCCAGGGGCATTCGTCCATGATCACGGCGCTGACCGAATTGCCTGACGGCAAGCTGGTGTCGATTCTGGATGTTGAACAAATTCTGGGTGATGTGATCGGCGAGCCGGAAATGCCCGCTATCGAACCCCTCATTTCAGAGACGCCCAAGCCGGTCTTCTTCGCTGACGACTCCGCGCTGGCCCGCAAGCGTATCGCCGAGGTGCTCGACCGCATGAGCCTGCCGCACCAGTCGGCCAACAACGGGCGCGAGGCGTGGGAGAAACTGCGCAATATCGCGTCGCGTGCGGACTCTGACAAGGTGGATCTGAAGGAGTTGGTGTCGTTGATCCTGGTGGATGCAGAGATGCCGGAGATGGATGGGTACGTATTGACACGGCACATCAAGGAAGACGGACGATTCAAAGGAATACCGGTGGTGATGCACTCCTCGCTGTCATCGCTGGCCAATAAAAAACTGGGGCAGCAGGTAGGGGTGGACGCCTATGTTGCCAAATTTCACGCTGATGAGCTGTCGGTCATGTTGACCAATATGCTGCATCCCGCTTAAGGAGACGGTATGAGTCCCGATCAGATGAAGTTCCTGGTGGTCGATGATTTTTCGACCATGCGCAGGATTGTGAAGAATCTCCTGAAGGAGATCGGGTTTTCCAATTCCGATGAAGCGGAAGACGGTGCCGTCGCACTGGGCAAACTCAAGGCGCAGCACTACGATTTCGTCGTGAGCGACTTGAATATGCCCAACATGAGCGGCTTCGAGTTGCTGGCCAACATCCGGTCCGACCCCAAGCTCAAGCACCTGCCTGTGCTGCTGGTCACGGCTGAAGCCAAGAAAGAAGACATCATCACGGCGGCGCAGATGGGGGCAAGCGGCTATATCGTCAAGCCCTTCACCAAGGCTACGCTGGAAGAGAAACTGAACAAGATCATCGCCAAGATGTTCGCGTAAGGAGCAGTCCTATGCAGCCGGAAAACCTTAAAAGCGGTGACAACGACGAACTCGAGGCGCTGTTCGATTCCATTGCGTCGGAGGCTGCTGTCAAGGCGCCTGCTTCTGACATGCCAGAGAGTCTGTCGGCTGCATCCGGCGATATGGCCATTGAGTCCGAACGTGTCTTCCAGCCGGGTGATGAAGCGATTGACACCACTGATGAAGCGCATGATGTGTTTCACCGCATCGGTGGTCTGACGCGCAATCTGCACGATGCCTTGCGAGAACTGGGCTATGACAAAACGGTTGAAGGTGCCGTCGGTGCATTGCCGGACGCGCGTGCGCGTCTGGCCTACATTGCCAACCTCACGGGGCAGGCCGCCGAAAAAGTGCTGGCTGCTGTCGAAGTGGCGCAGGGTGTGCAAGACCGCATGTATGCACGCGCCAAGGTGCTGGATGACGCGTTCAACAAGCTGTTTGCCCATGAGATGGATGTCACCGAGTTTCGCTCCCATGTGATGGAGACGCATACGTTTTTGCGCGACTCGATGAAAGATGCCATGGAGACCAATCAGCAACTGACACAGATCATGCTGGCTCAGGACTTCCATGACCTGACCGGTCAGGTGGTCAACCGCATTGCCACCATGGCGCAGAATCTGGAAGAGCAGTTGGTGACACTGCTGTTGGCAGCTACACCGAAAGACAAGCGGCAGGTGGTCGATGACATGTGGCTGTCAGGTCCGGCGATACAGACAGAAGGTCGCACGGATATCTGCGTGGATCAGAATCAGGTGGACGATCTGCTGGAGAGCCTCGGTTTCTGAGGTTGGCCTGCAATCTGACAGGGGTGCAAAATGAGTGCGTTTGGTGATGCACAGGAATTGCTGCAGGATTTCCTGACGGAGGCCGCAGAGCTTCTGGAGGACGTGGACAGCAAACTGGTCGAGCTGGAGGGCAATCCGAGCGATAACGGGCTGCTCAATACCGTGTTTCGCGGGTTTCATACCATCAAGGGTGGCGCGGGTTTTCTGGAAGCGCATTCGCTGGTGGAAGTCTGTCACAAGACAGAGAGCCTGTTTGACCTGCTGCGTTCGGGCAAAATGCTGTTGTCGGCAGAATTGCTGGACATCATTCTGGCGGCCACGGGCGAAGTGCGCCGCATGTTCGGTGAAATGCACAATGGTCATCAACCGTCTCCAGCTCCCGCGGATCTCATTCAATCGCTGATTGATGCCATCGATGGCAAGCCGGTCGGCAAAGCCGCTGCACCCGCTCCAGCGAGCGCTGCTGCGGCAGACGGCAGCGGTGACTGCGACGAACTTGAAGCAGCTTTTGAAGCGGCTGCGGCTGCGTCCGCCGGTGGCGGTTCAGCGGGTGGTGGCGGTGCATCACCAGACGGCGTGAACTGGAATGCGCTCTACAGCGTGGTGACTGGCGCCGAAGCCCCTGGGGGCTCTGCAGCACCGTCATTCAATGCGGCTGAGCAGGCGCAGATGGTGACGGATTCGGTTTCGCGACAATCGGCTGCTGCAGTGCGTGCGCGGCCTGAAGCACCGGCTGCCAAGCCGCGCGGTGGTGCCAGTGCGCCGCCGCCCAAAGAAAATACCATCCGGATTGACACGTCGCGTTTTGATCAGATTCTCAACCTCTCAGGTGAAATCGGTCTGACCAAAAACCGCCTGAACTGCCTGCGTCAAAATCTGGCCCAGGGCGGCAATGATGAAGAGACGCGCCGCAATCTGGACATGGTCATCGGCCAGTTGGACATGCTGGTGTCAGACCTGCAGACAGCGGTGATGAAAGCCCGCATGCAACCGGTGGGCAGCGTGTTCAAAAAGTACACTCGCTTGGCCCGCGATGTGGCGCGCAATCTGGGCAAGGATGTGGAGCTGAACATCATCGGTGCAGAAACCGAGGTGGACAAATCCATTCTGGAAGAACTCAATGATCCGCTGGTTCACCTGATCCGCAACTCGGTGGATCATGGTGTTGAAACGCCGGCAGAACGCCGTGCCGCAGGCAAGCCTGACAAAGGCACTGTGACGCTGGTAGCCAAGCAGGCCGGTGACCACATCATTGTGGAAATCAGCGACGACGGCAAAGGCATGAAGCCTGAGGTGCTGCGTCAGAAGGCGATCGAAAAGGGTTGTATTGCACCGGATGAAGCAGGGCAGTTGAGCAATGATGAATGTCTGCAGCTCATCTTCCTGCCAGGCTTCTCGACCAAGACCGAGGTGACTGATATCTCCGGTCGCGGTGTCGGCATGGATGTGGTGAAGACTAACATTCAAAAGCTCAATGGCCGGATCGATATCAAGTCCGAGCCGGGGCAGGGGTCTCGCATCACCATTTCGCTGCCGTTGACGCTGGCGATTTTGCCGGTGCTGATGTTGCGGTTGGAGGAGCAGATTTATTCGCTGCCGTTGTCGTGCGTGCGCGAAATCATTCCGATCGAGGACGAAAAAATACAGCATGTCAGCGGCAAGCCCAATCTGGTGGTGCGCGGTGATGTCCTGCCGATTGTGGACCTCGCGACGCTGTTGGGTCGTGTGCCTTCACCGGCGCCGAAGGTCGGCGTGCTGGCTGTCTCCGGGCAGCGTACTGTGATTCTGGCGGTGGACAGCCTGCTGGGGCAGGACGAGGTGATGATCAAGCCGCTGGAGGGCATCAAGCCCAAGGGCGTGTCGGGTGCGACGCTGTCGGGCGAAGGCTTGCTGGTGCTGGTGCTTGAATTGCGAGAGCTGATGGAATCGTACTTCTGACGAGATCCGGCTGAGGATTCTCTGGCGACGCCGCAAGCTGAGCCACGTTCGGTACATCTTGGGCGTCCGTCGTTGCTCCGGCGGTTCTCCCGCAAAAATTGCGCTCCTCAACGTTAGCATCCTCCGAGCCCCGTCTTCGCGGGGCCTCGGTCCTTCGCGGATCGGTGATCCGCTGCGGAACGGGTGCCGCACGGTCGGGCGCAATTTTTCGGATGCGATCCGGCGGAGTCAACTTCCGAACACCCCTCTGATACAGCGGCGCATGTTTGAGCCGCTCAGCACTCCGCGCTTTGCATCCACGTGCCGAATTCTTTCTGCACTGCCTGCAATTGCTGCAACACGTGACGGCTGGTAGCAACCGCCTCGCTCCATCCGGCACTCCCGGCGGCAATCCGCTGCTCCAGGTCGCGGATGTTCTCCGCGATCACCGCCGCGCCTACCGCCGCACTTGAACCCTTCAAGCCATGCAGCTCTTTTTTCAGCTGCGGCAGGCTGCCGCTGCCGATGGCATCTTCCAGCGCGTCACGCTGTCGCGTGAAATCGCCCTGAAATGTTAAAACGAGATGTTTCAAAAGTGCTGTGTCGTTTCCGAGACGATCCAGCGCTTCTTCAGGATTGAACAGCCTTGTAACCATGTTTTGCATTGTTAAATTGCCATGTTGTTCTGCCTCTATTTACCGCTTGGAAACCACTCAAGTTTTCGATAATGGTTCCGTTAACAGAGGGTTCGTCCTGTGGCAGAAGAACAAGAAATCGAAAAAGAATTACCCGCCTCTGAACGAAGGCTACAGCAAGCCAGAGAGGAAGGGAATATCCCGCGGTCAAGAGAATTGGCCGGCGGGGCGATTTTGCTTGCAGGTGTCGCCATTTTGATGGCGATGACCGGGCCGCTGGTGGTCAAGTCCCAGGACATCATGCGTCACGGCCTGCAATTGACGCGGGATGACGCGTTTGACCCCTTCCGCATGCTCAACCAGTTTGCCAGCATGCTCATCGACAGCATGTGGGTGTTGACGCCATTGTTTGCAATTGCAGTGGTGGGTGCCATCCTCAGCAACGTCGCCATCGGCGGCCTAATCATCTCCGGCAAGGGGCTGACGCCCGATTTCAGCCGTCTGAACCCCATCAAGGGTCTCGGCAACATCTTCTCTCTCAATGGTCTGTTCGAGCTGCTCAAGGCCATCCTGAAGTCCTGCGTGCTCGGTTATGTGGGCTATGTGCTGCTGCGCAATCATGCGGAAAATTATGTGTCCATGGCGGCCATGCCACTGGGTGATTCTCTCAACGAATCTGCCCGCATGACCCGCAATGATCTGCTGACCTTTGCCGTGGTGTTCTTCCTGCTGGTCGCCGTCGATGTGCCTTACCAGTTGTGGCGCTACTACAAGCAGCTTCGCATGTCGCTGGAAGATGTGAAGCAGGAAGCCAAAGAAACCGAAGGCGATCCGCACATCAAGGCCAAGGTGCGTGCCCTGCAGCGCGAGGCTGCGCGCCGTCGGATGATGGAAGCGATCCCCAAGGCCGATGTCGTGGTGACCAACCCCACTCACTTTTCGGTGGCGCTCAAGTATGACCAGGCCAAGGGTGGTGTGCCGCGGGTGATCGCCAAGGGCGCTGACGAACTTGCATTCAAGATTCGTGAAATTGCCCGCGAGAACAATATCCCCGTGATGGAAGTTCCGGCACTGGCCCGTGCCCTGTATCACCACGTGAAAATCGACAAGGACATTCCGCCGTCGCTCTACACCGTTGTGGCACGCCTGCTGGCCTATGTGTATTCGCTGGCAGCAGGACGTGGCCATCTGGTTCAGCCACCCACCGACAGTGACGTGCCGGCAGACATGGATCCCGGAATTCAAACCGATGCCGATGACGGCATGCAGGGCGCAGGAGCTTAAAGCATGGTGATATTCGGCGTAGATATTCCCCAGTTGGACAAGGCCCGCGGCTTAATGACGGGCTTCTCGGGCAGTGCACTGCACTCGGTGGGTGCACCGGCTTTCATTGTGGCTGTCATGGCCATGATGATTCTGCCTTTGCCGCCGGCACTGCTGGACATCCTGTTTTCTTTCAACATCACGCTGGGTCTGATGGTGCTGATTGCCAGCATGTACACCAAGCGTCCGCTGGATTTTGCATCCTTCCCCACCGTGCTGCTGGTCACCACCTTGCTGCGTCTAAGCTTGAACGTTGCTTCCACCCGCGTGGTGCTGATGCACGGTCATGAGGGTTCGGATGCAGCCGGCAAGGTGATTGAGGCATTCGGCCAGTTTCTGGTGGGCGGCAACCTTGCCGTCGGTATCGTGGTGTTCGGTATCTTGATGGTCATCAACTTTGTAGTGGTGACCAAGGGTGCGGGACGTATTGCAGAAGTGTCTGCGCGCTTCACACTGGATGCCATGCCCGGCAAACAGATGGCCATTGATGCGGACCTGAATGCAGGTTTGATTGCTGAGGCGGAAGCCCGCAAGCGCCGTACCGAAATTGCACAGGAAGCCGAGTTCTACGGCTCCATGGATGGTGCATCCAAGTTTGTACGGGGCGATGCGATTGCCGGCATCATCATTCT
>SXZD01000248.1 GCA_005788065.1 Burkholderiales bacterium | reverse complement strand
TCTGTCAAGAACGCAACTATAGCGCATTTAAACGACCTGCGCAAATCAACCCTCAGAAACCCGCATGTAACAAACCACAATCTGTTGTATGCTGCACCTTCGGTGTACCCAAGTGATTGATATGACGCAACAACTTAACAAACCCGCAACTTACCCCCGTTGGCCCGACGTAGAGACACCATGCATCGGCTTTTGCTCCACTGCACTGGGCGATGATATGTGCCGCGGTTGCGGGCGAACCGCTCAAGAAGTCGACGGATGGATATTTTTGTCCGACGCTGAAAAAGCGGCTGTCTGGTCCCGCATAGAGGCAGCCGGTGTCGGCATGCGCTGGAACGCCGGAGCCAAGGGCTGAGTGCTTTCAGACCAAACCTTGTTCTTCCAGCACGTCATTGACCAGTTCCAGTCTCAACAGCGGATTGTCCAGGGCCAATAATTGCAGTCGTGTGGGTTTTTGCATCGGCAGCAATTCACACCAGCGATTGGCCACCCAACCGCTCTGATCGAAGTGGTAGGGCGGATGCACCGGTATCTGTTCCCCGGGCACACCGCCTGCAGTCAGCGACTCCACCACCTGTTCCAGCGTGATGGCAGCGGCTTCCAGATGCTCTGGAATCGGTGTCTCTGGGTCTCCGGGCAGTATTTCAATATCCCCCATCCAAAGACCGTTTTTCTCCTGGTTCACGCGATGCAGCCTGAACCGCTGTGTTCCCCGCGTTTCTATCTTCAGCAGGGTGGGCAGGGGGGCGTGGCATTCCGTTACCCGTGCCAGGGTGCCCGTGTCTGCGAACAGCGGCGCTTCGTCAGGCTTGCGCACTTCGTGTCCGTCCATGAGTGTAATGACGCCAAAGGGCGTGTCTTCCCGCAGGCAACGGCGGATGAGGTCCAGATACCTCACCTCGAAAATCTGCAGCGGCAAATGCCCGTCTGGGAACAGCACCGTGTTCAGCGGGAAAAGGGGCATGGATTGAAGCGACATAGGGCTCGCATCAGGCTGGAAGCAGCCTGTGCATGACAATTGCAATGCGTTGAGCATAACAGAAGCCTGCCCATCGCCCAGGAACCAAACCGTTAGGTGCCCAACATTTAATCAATCAAACTTCACATGCCGCGAATCAACCGCTTGGGAAAGTTATCCACAGCTTTCACGTGGGTTATCCCCCGATCTAGTGGAAAACATCACTTACCTTTTGGTGAACTTGTTGGCATTCTCGACGTCATAGCAAAAGAGCACGCTGCGGACGTGTTCGATGACAACCGGTAGTGCGGTTTTTCTCCGGTGTCTGTGCGAAATTTTACGTGTTGAGCGATTCAAAACCTTGAACAGGCGGCTTTTATTGCCACTTTTGGGGGGTAACAATTTTTAACGCTTGGCGCATAATTCAGTTGTGTCTCCAACCTTTGTTGTTGGTTCGGCCCGGTAGCCCAAAGCTCCCGGGCCTTTTTATTGGTGGCGGCACATGGGTCTACCCCTGTCAGGTTTGCGCTTCACAAGGTGCCGACTGCCTGTTAGACTCTGTCTGTCTTTTCCGAGGAGCGTACAGCTCCCTGTGCCCACGCCGATTCGCGTGACCGGCACGCTGATCTGAACGATCACTTTTTTACTTCGTCACAAGGAAACGCTGGGATGGATCTCCCCCGCGCGAAAGCTATTTTGGAGACGGCGCTGCTTTGCGCCGTCGAACCGTTGGGCGTCAAATCGCTGCAGCTGTTGTTTGACGACGCGCTCGAGGCGGAGGTCATCAACAACTTGCTTGACGATCTGCGTCGCGATTGGGCCGACAGCGGCATGGAACTGGTGCAGACCGCCAACGGCTGGCGCTTCCAGTCGCGTGCCGACATGCAGATGTTCCTTGAGCGTCTCAACCCCGAAAAACCGCCGCGCTACTCGCGTGCGGTCATGGAAACACTGGCCATCATTGCTTACAAGCAACCCGTCACACGCGGGGAAATCGAGGCCATACGCGGTGTCACCGTCGCATCAACCGTCATCCGCTCGCTGGAGGAGCGCGGCTGGATTGACGTGGTCGGACATCGCGAAACACCCGGACGGCCAGCGCTGTTCGGTACCACGGCGCAGTTCCTGGCCGATCTCTCCCTCCCCTCCCTGAAGGCCCTCCCGCCCCTTGGCGACGGCGAAAGCCCCGCCAGTGCGCTCGAGCGCCAAAACGTCATCCCCTTTGAAACCGGACTGGAACCTCATGCCGAATCCTGACCAACCCGTCAGTGCTGACAAAAAGAAACGCCCCCAACGCAAGTTTTCTCAGCGCAGACGCCAGTCCCGGCCCGAAGGGCTGCCTGACCCGGTCGTCCCCGCTGCAGGTGCGGGTCCTTTGCCCGGCTTGCCGATGGACGACGATGAGTTTTTTGACGACGAGGACGGCTTGGACGCTGATCCTTGGGAGTCGGGTGGAGACAGTGTCGAAAGTCTGACCCGCAGGCCCGAGATTTCCGAAGAAGAAGCGGCTGCTGCGCTGGCTGAAAACGACTGGTCCGCTTATGTTGCGCCGGTCGCGTCAGCCTCGCCTGCAGACTCGGCTGATGCCGATGGTCTGCCTGCAGACGACGAGGACGATGCCGTAATTGGCAACCGGATGCCCGGACGCGCCGGGGCTGCCAAGTCCAATCTGCGTTCGCGTCTGAATGTGAGGCTGGACCCCGAGCTTGCGCCCAAGTTGCACAAGGTGCTGGCCGACTCCGGTTTGGGGTCGCGCCGCGACATGGAGCAGATGATTATTGCCGGTCGTGTGTCGGTCAACGGCGAGCCTGCCCATATCGGTCAGCGTGTGTTGCCGACCGATATCGTGAAGGTTAATGGCAAACCGGTTCAGCGGCGCAACACCACCAAGCCGCCCCGCATACTCATCTATCACAAGCCGGCGGGCGAAATCGTGTCAGCCGATGACCCCGAAAAGCGCGCCTCCGTGTTTGACCGTCTGCCCCGGGTGTCCAACGGCAAATGGCTGGCAGTGGGCCGTCTTGACTTCAATACCGAAGGTCTGCTGATTTTGACGACCTCCGGCGAGGTGGCCAACCGCCTCATGCATCCGCGGTTTGAGGTGCAGCGCGAGTATGCCGTGCGCATACTGGGCGAGCTGGAGGAGGCCGGGCGGCAGTCGCTGCTGCGCGGCGTCGAACTTGAAGACGGTCTGGCCAAGTTTGCTTTTATCGATTACGCCGGCGGAGATGGCGCCAACCGCTGGTACCGTGTCGGCCTCTCAGAGGGTAAAAACCGGGAAGTGCGGCGCATGTTCGAAGCCCTGGGGCTGACAGTCAGTCGTTTGATTCGCGTGCGATTCGGCGATCTGGCGCTGCCAACCACCTTGCGCCGCGGGCGCTGGATGGAAATGGAACCCTTGGAGGCGATGTCCTATCTCCAGTCGCTCGGACTGCGCGGGTCGCCCGGCGGTGAGGGTGGTAGAGGATCGGATCGCGGGCAAGGCCGTGGTCAGGGAAGGGGACAAGGGCGCGGCGACTCCTGGGCTGAGGGTGGCGGCAACGGCCGTCATGGTGGCCGGCAGGGTGCCGGCGCAGCCGGTGGTGCGGGTGGTGTCGGTGGGCAGCGAGGCAACGGTGGCCGGTCGCAGCGCGGAGGGCAGCCTGTCGATCCCAAATTGGCGCTCAACACGCCGACCCGGCAGTTTTTGACGGTGTCCGGCGCGGCTGCCGCCGCTGGCGTGAACGGCAACCGGGGCGGCCGCCGAGGTACTGCGGGCACATCGGGTGCGGCAGGTGTGTCAGGGGCAGGCAACGGAATGGGCTCGGGTGGCAATACCGGCTCGGGCAAGCGTCGCGGTGGCGGATTTGGAGGACAGGGGGCTCAGGGAGGTTTTGGCCAGGGCAATGCAGGTGGTCAAGGTCGCGGCAAGCGGCCGGCCGGCCAGGGGGGCGCTGCCCGTCGCGGTGGTGCGAGCGCTGCTGGCGGATCCCCGGGGTCCGGTTCGGCGCCGGGAGCATCAGCGGGTGGTCGATCTGGCGGTCCGGCAGGCGGTTCTGCCGGCAACAAGGGCGCAGCCGGCGCAAATCGTAATCGCAGACGCTTGAAAAAGCCGCAGGAATAACGCATAATTGCGGATTCTTGAACGCGCGGTTTTGCGGTCAGGGAGTGCAGTTGCCAATCTCGCCCGTTCGGTTGCTATCGGGTTGGTCTGAGAGGCTGCTTCCTTCTGGCCGGCGCTGGCTTGATGGTTTGCTTTGAGGTTTTAAGACCTTGGCGAAATGTCGTGCTGGTGTTCAACCTGTCGCACCCGACTAAAAATGGGCTTTCAAAGCCCATTTTTTTTTATCTGTGCGTTTCGCACCGATGTGTGTCCGGGCTGTGTGCGGTTGCTGCGTTCCTGAAGATTACGTTGCAGGCAAGTCAACAATTTCAGTGAAATATTTGAGCGGGTCAATGACAGCAGGTTCCGATACATCGTCAGGTTTGCCGGGTGGTGCAGACTCCTCCGCCGACGTGTGGGTGGGGGGTGCGCCTGCCGGCGTCTGGCTTGAGCGCTGGGTGCCGGCGGCAGAGGCCGCCATTGAGGCGCTGGGTTACCAGTTGGCTGACGTAGAGCGCGCAGGCCGCGGTTTGCTGCGGATCACACTGGACAGCCCCGGTGGCATCGGTGTCGAGGATTGTGAGCGCGTCAGCCATCAGCTCAGTCGCCTGTTTGAGGTCGAGGCGGTGTCCTACGACCGGCTGGAGGTGTCTTCCCCGGGTGTGGATCGCGCTTTGCGCCGAGCCCGCGACTTTGATCTGTTTTTGGGGTTGGAGGTGGCCATCAAGCTGCGTCGCCCCCTTGAAAACCGCAAGCAGTTTGCCGGCATCCTGGGCAAGGGTGAGGGTGATCAGTACACACTGGTCATTGCGAGTGAGAGAAAAGGCGGCGATGACCGCGAATTGGCATTTGCCCTGTCGGAGCTGGACAGTGCCCGTCTGGTTCCCCATCTGAATTTTAGGAGAGCTTCAACATGAGTCGTGAGATTTTGCTGCTGGCTGACGCACTGGCGCGCGAGAAAAACGTGGCGCGCGAAGTGGTGTTCATCGCGCTAGAGCAGGCCCTCGCCTCCGCCACCAAAAAGCGCTTCGACGAAGAGGCCGACGTGCGCGTCACCATCGACCGTGAGACTGGTGACTACGAAGCTTTCCGTCGGTGGCAAGTTGTGTCGGACGAAGAGTTCTATGAGCCCGGTGTGCAGATTCTGGTGGACCACGCGGTCAAGCGCGATGCCAATCTGAACCTCGGCGACTTTGTCGAGGAGCCGCTGGAGGCGGTCGAGTTCGGTCGCATCGGTGCGCAGGCTGCCAAGCAGGTCATCCTGCAACGCATCCGCGACGCAGAGCGTGAGCAGATCCTCAACGACTTCCTGGCCCGTGGTGACAACATCGTGCTCGGTCAGGTCAAACGCATGGAGCGCGGAGACGCCATTGTTGAAAGCGGTCGGGTCGAAGCCCGTCTGCCGCGTGACCAGATGATCCCCAAGGAAAACCTGCGTGTCGGTGACCGCGTGCGTGCATTCCTTTGGAAGGTTGACCGCAACGCGCGGGGTCCGCAGATCATCCTGTCGCGTACCAGTCCCGATTTCATCAAGGCGCTGTTCGGTCTTGAGGTTCCAGAGGTCGAACAGGGTACTTTGGAGATCAAATCGGCTGCCCGCGATCCTGGTGTTCGCGCCAAAATCGCCGTCTACACCCATGACCGCCGCATCGACCCCATTGGTACCTGTGTCGGTGTGAGAGGTTCGCGTGTTCAGGCCGTCACGTCCGAGCTCGGTGGTGAGCGCGTTGATATCGTGCTGTGGTCCGAAGATCCGGCGCAGTTTGTCATCGGTGCGTTGGCACCGGCCAGTGTGCAATCCATCGTGGTGGATGAAGACCAGCACAGCATGGAAGTGGTGGTAGACGAAAATGAACTGGCCATTGCCATCGGTCGCTCCGGTCAGAACGTACGTCTGGCCTCCGAGCTCACCGGTTGGCAGATCAACATCATGACGCCCGAAGAGTCCCAGAAAAAATCCAGCGAAGAGCGCGGCGAACTGTTGGCGCTGTTCATGGAACGTCTCGATGTGGACGAAGAGGTTGCCGAGATCCTGATCGCAGAGGGATTCAAGACATTGGAAGAGGTGGCGTATGTGCCGCTTAACGAAATGCTCGAGATCCAGGAATTTGACGAGGATACCGTCAACGAATTGCGTAACCGTGCCCGCAATGCCCTGCTGACAGAGGCTATTGCCCGCGAAGAATCCGTGGAAACGGCGCAGGACTTGCACGGTATCGACGGTGTGACGGCAGAGATGATTGCTGCGCTGGCGGCCAACAACATCAACACCCGCGACGACCTTGCAGAACTCGCGGTTGATGAATTGGTCGAAATGACGCAGATCTCGGAAGAACTGGCCCGTGACGTCATCATGAAAGCGCGTGCTCACTGGTTTGAACAGTGAATGGTGAACAGTGAGCAGTGATGCATCTGCGTGGCAGTGCACAGGCAAGCAGTGACGGCCGTCTTCAAGTGACGGCGACTCAGGAAGGACATTGAATGGTCAGTAACACAGTAGGGCAGTTTGCAGCTGAATTGAAAATGCCGGCTAACGTGCTGTTGGAACAGCTGCGTGGTGCAGGTGTTGAAAAATCATCTGAATCGGACTTGCTTACCGAGACCGATAAATCCAGATTGCTGGAAAGCCTGCGCAAGGCCCACGGTAGCGAGGCCGGCGCCGGTACCAAAAAGATCACCCTCACGCGTCGTCAGACCAGCGAAATACGCCAGTCCGATTCGTCAGGCAAGGCACGTACCATCCAGGTAGAGGTTCGCAAAAAGCGCACGTTCGTCCAGCGCTCACCGGAAGAGCTGGCTGCAGCCGCCGCTGCAGAGGCTGCTGCTGCCCAAGCCAAATTGCAGGAAACCGCAGCGGCTGAAGAAGAAGCGCGCCGTGCAGCCGAAGAGGAAGCCGTCCGCATCCGCGAATTGCAGGAAAAGCAGGAGCTGCTGGAGCGTGAGCTCGCGCGCGAACGCGAGCTGCAGGAGCTCCAGGCTCAGGCACAGCGCAAGGCAGAAGAAGATCGCATCGCCGCACAGGCTGCTGCTGCAGCAGAGCGCGAAGCCCGTCAGCAGACGGATGCCCGCAAAGCCGAGGAAGAAGCCGCACGTGCCGCAGAGCTCGAACGCAAGGCCCGCGAAGCCGAAGAGCAGGCCAAGCGTGCCGCTGCCAATGCAGCTGCAGCCAGTGCCGCTCAGGCCGAAGCCCGCCGCAAGGTTGAGGCTGAGGTCGCTGCCATCAACAAACTCATGCAGCAGCCCCGCAAGGTTGTGAAAGCACCCGAACCCGTTGCCGCACCCGCTGCCACGGGAACGTTGCACAAGCCGGCAGTCAAGCCGGGCGCGCCGGCTGCCGCTACTCGCACAGCCGCTGCCACCACAACCACCGTTGCTGCACCGGGTACATCATCTGCGGCAGACCAGCGTGACGACAAGCCGGGCAAGAAGCCGGGCAAGGGTGACGCGGGCTGGAAAGACGAAGCCGGCAAGCGCCGCGGTGGTCTGAAGACCCGTGGCGACACCACCGGTGGCCTGACTGGTGCTGCCGGTTGGCGTGGTCCGAAAGGCGGTGGCAAGCATCGCGGCGGACAAGACAACAACAATTTCGTTGCACCGACCGAACCGGTGGTGCGCGAAGTGCACATTCCTGAAACCATTACCGTGGCCGAGCTTGCGCACAAAATGTCGCTCAAGGCTGCCGAGGTCATCAAGTCTCTGATGAAGATGGGTCAGATGGTCACCATCAACCAGGTGCTCGATCAAGACACCGCCATGATCGTGGTGGAAGATCTGGGTCACACGGCAGTGGCTGCCAAACTCGACGATCCCGAAGCGCTGCTGGAAGATTCCAGCGCAGTGGTTCATTACGAGAGCAAGGCG
>SXZD01000247.1 GCA_005788065.1 Burkholderiales bacterium | reverse complement strand
GTACTGGTTGTCGCGCCAGGTGCCGCCCACATCCTGCCCTCGCTCCAGAATGACAAAGCGCTTGACGCCCGCCTCTTTCAGCTTGATGGCGGTACCCAGGCCCGCAAAACCGGCACCGATGATGAGCACGTCCAGCACATCATTGTCGCCCGAGTTGGCCTGAGCACGCGAGATGACCTGCTGCGCCAGTTTGCGTGCTGATTTGCTGATGCGCACGCGTCCTTCAGACAGATTCAAGCCGCTCATGCTGTCGGCCTCCATGTGATCTTGTTCACCCAGGTCGGAAAATCACCCAGCCATTTCTTGGGGATGTAATTGCTGGCTTTCACCAGCGCATTGATGGGGGGGTGATAGAAAGAATCTTTGTCCACCACCAGGCGCGCATGAAAACGCATGAGGTGATACCACGGGTTGCGACGGCCTTCGGGGGTCTGTCCGCCGAAGCGTTCGAACTTGCCGATGCATTCATTGAGCTTGTCTTCGTTCAAACCAAACGCCACGATGTTGTCACGCATTCGGTTGAGCAAGGGGAAGTAAGACAGCACACCCAGATACAGCTTGGGTGAGGCCCAGGTGCCCAGAAACTTGAGCGCAATCTGATAGGCCTTGCCGTGCCCCAGCATTTCCAGCACATGGAAATCCACGCCCAGGTGGCGCGACTCATCTTCATTGATGCGCTTGAACACCTCATGGCAAAGCGGGTCCTCCACTTCTTCCAGCAGGAACTTGCACAGAGCGCCATCCAGCGTGATTTCAAGTACCGGAATCACACTGCCCAGCACCTCAAGCGGCATGTCGTCGCTGTAGCGGTCCAGCCATTCGATCACCAATCGCAGGTTGATGTTGGGCTCGGGCACTTCGCCTTCTTCCAGCATTCCCCAGCGTTTCATCAGGGCCAGCTCGGCATTGGCATGGCGCTGTTCTTCGGCATGAAAGTACGTGTAGATTTCGCGCAGCGTGTCATTGGGCGCTTTTTTGGCCATGGCTGCAAAACCGCGCGCACCCACGTGTTCAATCCACGTCAAGTCGGCCATGAAGGCCTTGAGCTTGGCAAACTGCTCCGGCCGTATCTTGTCCGCACCGGGCTTATCCCAGTCAAAGTCAGCCAGTGCCCACTGTCTTTCCTTCATGCGGGCCAGGGTTTTTTCAAGGTCAATCAACGGCATGTCAAGCTCCCTTCCATTTAAGCGCGCGGTCGGCCGCACGCAACAGCAAACCGGCCCCTCGGGTGTAAACCCCCGGGGTCAGACGTTTCAGCATCCAGATCAAGCGGGCATCCGGCTGCGGCACCACATGCAACTGGCCGGCATCGACGGCATCCAGCGTCATGTTGACCACGCGCTCGGGACTCCAGCCCGCCACATTCGCCACTTTGGCAGCCAGAGCAGAACTGGCCGGCGCGATCAACTCGCCCTTGAAAATATTCGTCTTCACGAAGGTGGGGCACAGCACAGTGACATTCACCGCACTGCCCGCGAGTTCCGCCGACAGCGTCTCAGACAGGGCCAGCACGCCCGCCTTGGTCACGTTGTAGGCCGCCATCAGCGGTGCGGCAGAGAAACTGGCCGTTGAAGCCACGTTGATGATGCCGCAGCGGATACCTTTCACATGCCGGCCGCGCAGGTCGTGCGCATATTGCCGCAGCAGCGGTGTGAACGTTTCGCAGCCATGAATGACCCCCCAGAGATTGACGTCCATGGTGCGCTGCCAGTCTGCCAACCCGATATCGCCAACCGGGCGACCACCTGCGCCAATACCGGCATTGTTGATGACCAGGTTTAGGGTGCCTGGATAGGGGCCACTTGAAAAGAATGATTCTGCGGTTCTGGCCAGTTCCGCCATCGACGCCGCATCGCCCACATCGCAGGTGACCGCGAGCGCCCGGTGCGTTTTCGGGGGCGTCACAGCTGCTTCGCCCGACCGCCCCATGCGTTGTGCCAGTTCAACCGTTTCTGCCGCCGCAGCGCCATTGATGTCGGCGCAAACCACGCGACCTCCACGTCGCACAATCTCCAGTGCAAAGGCTCGCCCGATACCACTGCCCGCCCCCGTCACCACCGCACATGCAAACCGCGTGACCCGCTGTCTGGCCATATCGATTCTCTCTTTCTAGACCGATACATTGTTTGATGTAACTATTTGAGCAAACGTTTGTTCAAATTGCAATGTATTTTTTGCGTCTACCGACAAAAACTGATGTGCGCACACTGCAGATTGCAGGCCCCGCTTTTGCAAATGAGTGATTGTGTTCGCGGAGCCGGACAGTCAAAATGAGCTTCCGACCGCCACAGACCAGCCCCGACAGAGCCCGGACCAATACCGACAATGGATCCCAAAAATAGCCGCGAAAGTGCTGTTCCGCAGACCCGTCTGGGTCGATTGACGCGTATGACCGGTCTGGCCACGCGGGTGGCCGGCGGCATGCTGGCAGAAGGCGCGCGCCGGCTGGCAAGGGGCGAACGGCCCAAACTGTCGGACATGCTGCTCACACCCGCCAACGCCCGTCGGGTGGCAGACCAGTTGGCGCGCCTGCGGGGTGCGGCCATGAAACTGGGGCAGTTGTTGTCGATGGACGCGGGCGACCTCTTGCCCCCGGAACTGGCCGAGATCCTGGCGCGCCTGCGGTCTGATGCGCAGTACATGCCGCAGGCCCAGCTCGAACAGGTGCTCAAGAACAACTGGGGGCCGGATTGGCGTTCGAAATTCCAGTCATTTTCGATGCAGCCGATGGCCGCCGCTTCCATCGGGCAGGTGCATGCAGCCACCGCGCTGGACGGCACTGAACTGGCCATCAAGGTGCAATATCCGGGGGTACGAACCAGCATCGACAGCGATGTGGACAATGTCGTCAGCCTGCTGTCCATGTCCGGTCTGATACCCGATACGGCACAGATCAAGCGGCTGCTGGTGGAGTGCAAGCGGCAGTTGCACGAAGAAGCGGATTACACCCGCGAGGCGGAGTGCCTTGCGCGCTTTGCGCAACATCTGGAAGGCATCCCCTGCTTTGTGCTGCCCCGGGTGCGCCCAGAACTGAGTACGCAGGATATTCTGGCCATGACGCGGGTGGGCGGACTGCCAATCGAGCAGTTCTCCGCCGCCTCACAAGAGGAACGGGACCACATCGTCAACAGCCTGTTCCATCTGCTGTTCATTGAAGTGTTCGAGTTGGGCTGGGTGCAGACCGACCCCAATTTTGCCAATTTCCGGTATGACCCCGACACCCGGCAGATCATTCTTCTGGATTTTGGGGCGGCCCGTCCCTACGCACCCGAACGAGTCGCTCTCTACCGACAGATACTGGACGCTGCAATCCGCAAGAACCGCTATGACCTGCATGCGCTGTCATTGCAGATCGGGTATTACGACGAGCTGGTGGCCAAACAACACCAGAACACCATCCACGACATGATCATTGCAGCCTGCGAACCCGCTTACTGGGGCGAGCCCTATCCTTTCGGCCAGACTGATCTGGCCGAGCGCATGCGCGATTGGGGCTTGGAACTGGGTATGGCGGGAGACTTTTGGCACGTGCCGCCGGTCGACTCGCTGATGCTGCAACGAAAACTGGCGGGTTTGTACCTGCTGAGCGCTCGCTTGAAGGGACGAGTGGATTTCGCACCACTGGTCACCATGGCGCTGGGCAGGTAGAGAGTTGTTTACTGCAGTTTTTCTTCGAGATGATTCATCAGGCGCATCTGACCCAGGATACCCGGGTTTGCCTGCAGGTAAGCGACGGCGCCATGCGGGTTTTGAAACTGCAGCCTTTCCACCAGCTTTTCGATGGATGTCGATCCCGCGGGCAGAACGTCCGGAGACCCCGCCGGTTCGCCTTCGTCGGTAGCAGTGATCAGTCGAATCTCGTTGGCCAGCAAGGGCCGATGTCCTTTTGCGCTTCCCATGTCATCCTCTGTCATGCGGTCGTTGGACGAAATCGTCGCTGGCGCCACATCCGTATGGTGTAATTACTGTAACGCTGTGCTGCGTATGTTCCATCCCCTACCAATAGGGGGGTGTGGACATCAGACAAACAAAACGTTAAGGAGTTCAATGTCACATTGTGTAACAATATCCGGCCATAGTCGAGGCTTGGGCCTGGCCCTGACCCGTCAATTTCTGGCGGCCGGTTGGCACGTGTTGGGAATATCACGCAAAAAGATTGCAGAACACCCCGGTTTGCAACAGGCAAGTATCGACCTGTCCGATACGGCTGCCCTGACGGCTTGGCTCAGTCAGCCAACACTATCGGAATGGCTGGCCCCTGCCGAAGTCGCCATGTTGATCAACAATGCGGGACAGGTCACACCGATTGCGACGGGTGGACGGTCCGATCCGGCCGATCTGGCCCGGGCCGTCTCATTGAATGTCAGCGCGCCGCTCATACTGACCGATGCGTTCCTCAAAGCCAACCCCTACTGCCAGGACCGGCGGGTGGTTCACATCAGCAGCGGTGCTGCACGCAACGCATATGCCGGTTGGGGAACCTACTGCGCCAGCAAGGCTGCACTGGATCACCATGCCCGTTGCCTGGCTGCTGAAATAAACGCGGGTCTGCATGCCGGACTAAGGGTGGGCAGCATCGCACCCGGTGTCATTGACACCGACATGCAGGCAGATGTGCGTTCAAGCGACGAGGCGGATTTTCCGTCTCGCAGCCGTTTCGTTGATCTGAAAGTATCGGGTGCGCTGAGCAGCGCAGAATCAGTTGCCGGCAAGCTGCAACGCTATGTCTGCAGCGACGCATTCGGATCGGATATCACGCCGGACCTGCGGTCGATTTCCATCTGAAGCAAGGCTTGCTTGCGTTCAATGCCCCAGCGATAGCCGCTTGAAGCACCGTTGAGGGCAAGCACCCGGTGGCAGGGTATAAGCAACGCCACAGGGTTGGCTGCGCAGGCTCCAGCAACCGCACGAGAACCCTGTTTGCCCATGCCAAGCTGTTGAGCCAGTTCGGTATAGGACAGAGTCTGTCCCGAGGGGATACGGGCGATGCGCTCCCAAACGCGCATCTGGAAAACGGTGCCCCAAGCGTCCAACGGGGACAGGCTGGTCAGTGACAGGCGGGGCATGTCCGTGGTGTTTTGGGGTACTTCGCTTGATGGTACGTCGGCGAGTCGCCTGCCGGCACACACACCAAAATAGTCATCCACCCACCGCCAGGTGTCGGCCAACGCTTCGTCTGAAAATCGCCACGGCACGTCCGGAAACCGGCGCTGAACGCGCGTCTTGAGATCTTCCAACCCGCTTTGCGCATCCTGCGCAAAGACAAGGGCGCACACACCCTGCGGTGTTCGCGCCCCTGTCACGACACCCAAGGGTGTCGCATGCGAAGACCAGTTCAGTACCAAGCTGCGATCAGGACTGCTTGGTGTCCTGCGGCTTGTCTTCAGTCTTTTTCTGGTCGCCCAGAATGCCTTTGGCCGGACAAATCTTGAAGGCCGGGCACTTCTGACAGCCTACGGCTACAGCGATGGGACACAATGTCATGATGACTCCTGGAGAACGTTATTCGGAAAACGCCGACGGTAGCACAGGACCATGCCCCACAAGTTGTAGCGGCACTCTAGTCAACTGCAAGCTGACCGAGCGCCACCACACCGCCATGCTCAGACTGTCTCAAGCAGACGGGCGAGGTTGCCCAAAGACACCAGATGACCGTAAGCCAGAGCGAGACAGTCGGCGCGGAACAGTTCGGTCACTTTTTCATCGGGCAGGTCACGCAGACGCTTTTCATTGATCATCATGAATCCGGAGACCGTTTTCTGTTCGGTCTGACCCGGCAACTGATAATTCAGCGAAGATTCTTCCATCAAACCGGCATCTGCCAGTTTTTTGGCCATTGCACGGGTCACATCGGCATTGCGCTGAAATTCGGCTTCGAACTGCATGATGCGCTCAAGCCGCTCGGTTGCCTTGCCATCCTTGTCCAACAGTGCCTCGCCGTCTTTGTCACCGATGCCGGGCGCATCCTTGTCAAAACCCAGCGACAACTGCCCACCCTGTTCGTTGCGCAGGGCAATGAAGGGATAGCGGCGAACGTAGGCCGGGATATAAAAACCGGCGCGCCAGTTCCCTTTGTCGTCGATCATGCGGTTGGTGCCGTCGCCCAACCCCACCACCGCTGCCAGCACGGGCCCCTGACCCTCGCCGGCATTGATGAACACCAGCGGATAGTGACGCGACGCATCGGCGAGTTCACCGATGAAGATGGGGATCAGATTGGTTTCGCGGGCATAGGCAAAGCTGCCGACGCTCTGGGGAAACTTCAAGCCTGCGTGCTCTTTGGAGTCGAAAGGCACGAGATTTTTGTAAAACAGTGGCAGTTCATTGGCCATGTGATATCCCTATCTGGAAATAGACAACGTGTTGTGTGGGACGGCTGCTGTTCAGCGCTGAACAATCAGCCGGCATGTCAAAAAGCGTTGCGCAGACTTTACGCCAAAGCGCGCTGTACGCCAAATCCGAGTTCGGGGGATTTTTGCCCGCAGAAAAACCCTTCATGCAAAAAACCCCGACAGGGCAGACTCGCCACGCCGGGGTTTTACCGCTGCGTCTGTGATCAAACGTAGATCAACGCAGGATGGACGCGATACGCTCCGGACGAATGATGGTCGGACGCTCAACCAGCACCGGGCGGTCCAGCAGCACCGGACGCTCAGCCACCACCGGACGCTCCACCAGCGCACCGGGGTTCTGGAACAGGGAAATGGGCGGACGCTCTGCTGCGCGAACTGCGGCATCAGCATAGGCCTTGCCCCAGCCGTTCAGAGAGGTTTCTCCTGCGTGGGCGATGGGGGCGGCAAAAGCGGCAGCCAGTCCGAGGACCAGCAAAGAGGGATTGAATCTGTTCATGGAAATGTCCTTTGGGTTGAAGGCATACGTAGATGCAATGGACACACTGTACCGAGCACCCCGCCCCCCCACCCACTACCCGTCAAGGCAACTCCCCATCCCCCCACCTGCTCCGCCATCTGGTCGCGGCAAAACCTGCGCTTGTGTCACAATCAGGTGAACACATCAATCAAGCACACATCAAAGCAGACACGCCTCACAGGGAACACGCCATGCCAGCCGCGCCACACGACACCATCCAGTTCACCCCCGCCGTCCGTCTGCGCCGGGACGGTCAGGTCGCCATTGTCGAGCTCAGCAGCCCCGAGCGCCACAATGCGGTTACCGACCAGACGCTCTACGGCATCGAGAAGGCACAGCGCCACATCGCCCGCGACCGTAGCATCCGCGCCGTGGTGATTACGGGCGAGGGCTCATCTTTCTGCTCCGGGTTGGACATGCCGTCCATGCTGAAAAAACCGCTGACTGCCGTACGCCTGTACCTGCAGCTCTACCTGCCCTGGGCCAATCTGTTCCAGCGCTGGAGCATGGGATGGCGCCAACTGGACGTGCCTGTCATCGCAGCCATCAACGGTCACTGCTATGGCGCCGGCATACAACTGGCACTGGGGGCGGACATCCGCATCGCCCATCCCAAGGCACAACTGTCGGTCATGGAAATACGCTGGGGACTGATTCCGGACATGGGCGGCGCTGCCCTGCTGCGCGAACTGGTCCGCATTGATGTGGCCAAACAATTGATGATGAGCGGCGAGGTACTTGCCGCCGATGAAGCACTCAGAGTGGGGCTGCTGACCCGCATTGAGGCCGATCCTTTGGTGGCGGCTCTGGCCACTGCGCACGCATGGGCCAGACAGCCCCGCAAGGCGCTGGCCCAAGCCAAACTGCTGGCCCATGCAGCCTACAACGACGGCGAGTATGGCGTTTTGCGTCAGGAAAGACTGTCGCAACGCGCCTTGCTGGGTCGCGCGGAGCAACGCGGCGTTGTCAAAGCCCGCATGAACAGTCGCAAAAAGAAGGCACCGGACATGAAACCGGAAGACAAGTCCGGTTCAACACCTGACATGGCCTCAAAGATGACCCCAAAAGCGCAAGCTGTCTGAAACAATGAACCGGGGTCAGGTCATGTGCCGTGCCATCTGATACAGCTGTGTGGACCGTGCCCCGGAGCGGCAAAAAGCCACAATCGGATGTGGCATGGTTTCGAGCAATTGCGCCATCTGAGCGGCTTCTTCAGCCTTCAACTGGCCACTGACCACCGGCAGATAGGCATACTGCAGACCGAGCGACTCGCAGGCCTTTGCCACCTCGGCATTTGCCACCTGCTCAGCCCCGCCCTCGCCATCAGGCCGGTTGTTGATGACGCTGCGAAAACCCATGCGGGCAATCTCGGACAGATCGGCCAGGGTAATCTGCCCCGCCGTTGAAAACGTATCGTTGTGTCGCTGCAAGTTCACGGGATCTCCGTCTTTCTTCGTGTATTTCAAAGGAACGCACGGTGCGGGCAAATGCCGCATCGTCAGATATTTCATGCCCAGCAGGCCGCCGGCAATAAAACCGGGCAATGCCAGCAGCGAGCCCAGCGACAGCGTAGCCACGCCGGTCAGCCCCTGCCCCACGGTACAGCCCAGCGCGGTCACGCCACCCACACCCATCAGCACACCACCGATGAGGTGATTGGTCAGTTCTTCAGTGCTGCTGAAACCCTGCCAATGAAAACCGCCGCTTGCCAGCGCACTGGCTGCCGCGCCCAGAACCACGGCCGGCACGATGATCAAGCCCAGCGTGACCTTGCGGGATGTATCGCTGAAGAACACCAGCCATTCCATCACTTGTGCATAAGGCGCCACAAATGAAAGACCTTCAAGACGACCGGACGAACTGGCCAGGTAAACTTCTTCAAGGGTGTTGGGGTCTTCGGCAACATAGCCCATGGCCCCGCTGACATAGAAAAACGCAACACAGCATGCGCCAAGTCCCAGCCCGGCCAAGGCCGTTGCAAACCCCAGGCGCTGACGCCCCACAAATGCGTAGCCGGCAAAAAGCAAGGCCACCCCAGCGGCTGCCAGCGGCGACAGGCTTGCCGCGCTGAAATCACCCCAAGACTGCAGCAGTGCCGCAAGATCTGCCCCACCGCCAAGCTGTACGCTGACCCGGTCAACCGTGTTGATACGTATGACACCGAACACACCCTTGAGCGTCATCCACGCCGACAAACCCAGCGCCAGAAAAACCACCACGGCTTTGAGATTTCCCTCTCCCATGCGCACCAGTGTCTTGCTGCTGCAACCGGCTGCCAGCACCATGCCGATGCCGAAGAAAAAACTGCCCACCAGAATGGACAGGGGGTTCAAGCGCGCGCCCAGGTAAAGTGTTTTTGACAGGTTGATGAGTCCGGCCTGCTGCAGCAAGGCGCATCCTGCCACACTGACTGAGATGGCCAGCGCCCATTGCCGCAGGCGCGTTGAGTCCTGCACCGAGATCAGATCGGTGACCGCCCCCATGGTGCAAAATCCGGTACGCTGCATGATGGCACCAAACAAGAAAGCGATGACGGCTGCCCATAGCAGCACCGACTGCAACTGTTGTATTACGTCCTGCTCTGACATGACCGGCCTGTCCACACGGGGTGCGATGAATTGACCCGAATGATAGCAACAACCTAGACTGAGGCATAACGATCCCGCAGCACACAGCGCGTCAGGGACGTGCGGGACGCGTGTCCCCGCCCCACATGATCCAACCCCCGAATGGTAGCCACCCCATGCGCCTCAACCTGACTCTTATGTTTCTTCGCAACAGCGTACTGGCGTTGCTGCTGGCCATCGCGGCACTGCTGCACCTGCCCGCTGGCGCACTGGAAAACGGCGAACGGGTGCAATGGCCAGACTTCACCCTGCTGGATGGCCGCCCCGTCAACGGCGCACACTTGCAGGACCGCTTCGTATTCCTGCAGGTATGGGCCAGTTGGTGTCCGTACTGCAAACTGCAGAACGCATCTCTTCCCGCCTTTCAAAAGCGCTGGGAAGCCCGCGGCGGCATGATGCTGACGCTGGCCACCGACAAGTCGGCCGAGGCTTTGCGCAGCTACGTGGACGAGAAGAACTACCGATTCCCGGTCGCACATGCCACATCAGAACAACGCAAATGGCTGGGCAAGATCAAATCCGTTCCGACGGTCTACATCATCGGTCCAGATGGCTCCGTCCTGAAAAAAATCGAAGGGCAGATGCTGGAAGAAGACTTGTTCGAACTGGTTGACCTGCTGCCACCGCAGACCCCATCCGGGGGAAGGCGATAAACTGCTCGGAAGCTCACACTGGTCGGGGTAGTACAACGCAAGGCTGTTCCCGTCATGGACCATTCCGACCAGAATCCATTGAATCATCATGCGATCGGACAAGAGATCCGACAGCGTGAAACAGCAAACCGCTGGAACAGCCGCCTGACAGCCTATGCGTGGGTGCTGTTCATCATCGCCTCTGTATTCTTCATGTCCGAATGGGGCGATGAGATGCGTCAATGGTTGGAGGGGATCTCCAGCCTGTCATCACGACCATGAAGCCGCCGTCTGCGGAAATTTGGGGTCCACGATGGCTGCGGCATTGTATGAAAGCCCGAGGGGTACCGCTGGAGGGCTGCTCGATTGCAGCCCCCCGGACGCTTACTGGTTGACCGGTGAAGCCGGATCAAGCAGCAACGCCATCAAGTCCTGGATCTGCTTTTCTGTGAGCAGACCCGCATGACCGAATCGCGGCATATTGCTGCAGGCGTTGTATGCCTTGGAATTGTTCAGGCGGTTCCAGGTATAGGTGAGGATCGCGTCGCTATTGCCACGCAGCTTGCCGTAGTTCCACAAGGGCGGACCGATGGTGCCGTGCGAAATTTCCTTGCGGTCGATTTGATGGCAGTTGTAGCAGCCACCGCCGTTTTCCGTGCCGGGTTTGTCACTCCACGTGGCGCCCCGACCGCTTTGCGCGATCTTTTCACCGTTTTTCCAGTCGCCCAGATACTTGCCATCCGATGGCGGCTTGATGGCGGCCAACGCGGCGGTCTGCAGTTTCTCGCGTTCGGCTGCAGCCTGGGGCGAGTTTGCTTTGGCCGGATCTGAACACAGTTGGTGGAAAGCGTCCTGCGTTACGCGATCCACACCGGCGATACCCTCAGCCCGGAAGCCGTTCTTGATGGCAGCCTGCACCTGCGGTGTGTAATCAGGCGCCGCGCAGGACGCCAGCGTCAGCATACCGCTGACGGCTGCAAACTTGAGGCACAGAACGGAAGCCCGGAATTGTGTTGTCTCTGACATGCTAACTCCTCAACGCTTCAGACCGGGCGCCAGCATCACGCCGCCAGCCGCATTGACGGCCATGAAACTGGACAGTGCAATGGTGACATCCGAGCCATACAGGGGGAATGCAAAACGCTGCTGGCGAAAGCAATCGTTGATGCGACGCTGCATGGTCCAGAATTCGCCACTGGATACGCGATAGGCGGGCCAACTGCCCCACCCCGTGGCTGCACCCGGGTTTTTCAACAGGTTGGGCAGGTCCTGCAGGCGGATACGCTGACCATCGACTGCGTGGCACGATGCACACGAGAAATCCATCGGACCGGCCTGATAGAAAAACAGGCGCTTGCCCACCTCATACATCTCTTTTTCGAGCGGGTGGGAGGCGGTGACCTTGATCGGCATTTCGCGCGACTGCGTCACCACGTAGGCCACCACGGCCTCAATGTCTTTTTTGGCGCCTTTGCCAAACGGTGCGTCAATGATGCTCTGTGACGCGATGCCCTGTATCTGCTCCATGCAGGTCATCAGACGGCTTTCCAGATCCTGCACCTTACCGGTGTCTGCAAAATAGCGGGGCAGTTGCGCATAGGCGCCCTTCACCACCCCCGGGCCCAGCCCGAGGTCGCACGACTGCAGAGTGGCTTTTTTGGGACCGCCAGGTGTTTTCCAGTAGTCCTCGCCGGCCGCCTCATACAATTCAGCCGGGTTACCGTCAGCGATCATTTCGCGGTATCGGGCAATGGCATCGGTGGCCGATTGTGCCCGGACAGCTGGCGCAAGAGTTGAAAGACCGACGGCCGTCAACGCCAGCAGGCGTGCAGCGGTGGAAACGACCGGTTTTTCGTGCTTGGCGCCATGTTGTGCTTGGCTGGCAGAGTGTCGGTCCATCACGTTTTCTACTGTGAATTTCATCATGCCTCCTCAGGCGATGACTGCCTCATCGGTGCGTTTGTCGCCTTTGTTGTCCACCCAGTTGATGACAATTTTGTCCCCCTTGGCAGCGCCCTTGAACTTGAAATTCAGAAACGGATCTTTCGACACCGCAGGACCAAACTGCGCGGAAAACACCGTCTTGTCCTTGACCGTGGCTGTCACGGTGGTGATGAACCACGCCGGAATGTTTTTGCCTGCGGCATCCTTGCGCTGCCCCGACTCCATGTCATGTTTCATCAATACTTTTACATCGACCACGCCGTCTTTTTCTGCGGCGCGTACGCGCATCGGATCACCCATGTCGCTTGTCTCCTTCAAATGCGTTTGTCATTACCCTGGTGCTGGCGAACCTGCCTGATTTATTTGGCCGGTGCCTGCTAAGTACGCCTGCAGCCGGCTTAACCGCCACAACCGCCCAGCGTCACCTTCACCTCACGGGTCGCCACATACCACTTGCCATCGGCTTTGACCACCGCATGCACATTGGAACTCTGGCCCATCTTGACGCGGGTGGACACAAACGGCTCTGCCCCGTCAGACAGAGAAAACTGCGCTGCCAGCGCGTTGGGGTTTTTTTCAACCAGAATGGCGATCTGCTCGGCCTTCAGGGTGGTGCTCACACCAATCGGAACAACCGCTCCGTTCTCGGCGATATCGGGCGCGTTGAGCGTCACGGCGGCGCTCTTTTCCGTTGCCCCACCGCCGAGCAGTTTCACGACTTCATCCAGACTCTTGCCCTCAAAGGCAGCCTTGTTCCAGTCGGCAGCCTGTACCGGCGAAATCAGGCCGGCAGCAGCCATCAGCCCGAACACTGCAGAAAATTGCAGCATCTGCCTGCGCGATGCATTCATCCCTGTTGTATCCATCTCTTTTGTTCTCCTCGCAAGTACGGCACCATTGAAGTGCCAGACGCCAAAGTATAGACCCAAGTTGCAGGAGTGGAACATGTCAGTGCAAAACAGCACGCCATCGGTGCAGACAACCGAAAAACAGTCGCAGGATGGCAACGATCATGGCAAGCATATGCCTGATAACGTTATAAGCAGCGTTCAAAACAGCGTGCAGAGAGATACCCACAGCCATATTAAAAGCCATACGCGCCGCCGCCTGGTAGCAGGATCCGTGGCAGCTGGTTTCGCGCAGGCCAGCGCCCCGGTATGGGCTCAAGCCGTCAAGACCGATTTTGCCGGCATCAAGGCGGGCGAATCGAACATGCCCGCCGGCCAGGACAGCATTCCGGTCTACATGGCTCGGCCCGACACAGGTACAGGCCCCTGGCCTGTGGTAGTGGTGGTCAGCGAAATCTTTGGCGTGCACGAATACATTGCCGATGTGTGCCGGCGTTTTGCCAAGGCAGGCTACATGGCCGTGGCGCCCGAGTTTTTCTACCGCATCGGCGACCCCGGCAGTCTGGCAACGATTGCAGAAATCCAGTCGCAGATCGTAAGCCAGACCGCCGACAGCATGGTCATGGCCGACATCGGTCATGCGTTGGATTGGGCCGGAAAACAAGGGGGCGACCTGCGCCGGGCAGCCATCACCGGCTTTTGCTGGGGTGGGCGTATCACATGGCTGGCCTGTGCACACCACCCACAACTTAAAGCCGGCGTCGCCTGGTATGGTCGCCTGACCGGCGACCGAAACGAACGATTCCCCCGGCATCCGCTGGATGTGGCCGACACACTGAAAGCACCGGTTTTGGGCTTGTATGGCAGCGCCGATACCGGCATTCCCATGCCCCAGGTCGAGCAGATGCAACGCAAACTGAGGGAAAGTAACAATCCTGTCAGCCGCAACAGCCATATCCGGGTATTTGTAGACGCACCGCACGCCTTTCATGCCGACTATCGGGCGACATACCGTGAGGGACCGGCCCGTGAAGGCTGGGCAGATGCACTGGCGTGGCTCAAGCAGCATATGACCTGAGACTGCCTGACAGAGACCCTCAGACCACAGGAGAAAACAGCAACACAGACACCCTGTAAGGCAAACACTTACAGGCGTAACAGACTGATTGTTAATTGTTAAATACCATTTCGCTGAATTTCAAAATTCGGCTGAAAAGCGAACCTGTACCCATCGAAAACACGGTGGTTGGCAGTCATGTTCGCAGGTATCAAAAAGCTCAGTCTGGTTCGCGCAAATGGTTCTTTGGCCAACGGCGCAGCCGCATGCCTGCTGGTTCTGGGCATGGCAGCCAGCCTGGTGGCGCGTCCTGATGCCGACAGTCAAACCAAAGGGCATGTCCACCACCCCATCGGTGTTCATCATCACCATGACGGTGATCACCTCCATCAACACCACCGTCACACCGGTGCGCACAGCGACTCACTGCGCGCCGCGGAAACCGAACAGGCTCAGGCATTCAGCATCGGCAGCTTTTTCGGTTTTCATGACGTCACCCTGGAAAACTTCCCGGTAGAACCCGTTGCTGCCCTGGCCAAGCGCGTTGCCGCAGAGATGCAACCCGGCATCCAGCGCCCCATCCATGTGGTCAGCGTCAACCGCCGTGAACGTACCCCACTGGCTGCCGTGTCGCGCAACGCCAGCATGTGCGTCATCGTTTTGAACACCAATCCGGACGGTTGGGCACTTTGGAACCGGTTTTTCGGCCGCATCGACGAATCCGAGCGCATGAACGTGGTTGAACTGGCTGTTGCCCACGAAATCGGTCACTGCGCCGAGCGCGAAATGAACGGAGCAGCCCATGTGGCCGATGCGTTCAATCCGCTGGAAGGTGAAATCTTCGCCGACATTTTCGCAACCCTGTATGCCCAGCAATACATGGCAGGCCGCGCCGATGTTGCCGTCAATACCCTGCGCGCCCTGCGTGACGAGTTCGCCAGCGCAGAACCCACACACGCCACCGGCGAGCGCCTCAAAGCCCTGCAACCACAGATTGAAAGTCTGCAGAGCAAGCACCTGACCCCGGTTTTGATGGCGCAGACCGCAGGCCAACTGCTCAATGGGCAGGTGAACTGAGCGATTGCAGGCACACCAGCGCCTGTTCAGCCGCCACCCGGTTTTCATCGGCTGCAGCCACCCACGCCCGGATAGGGCTGTCTTTGGCAGATATCAATACCAATGGCGTAGCACTTTTGGACACATCCGCCTCGTCATTGAGACCCGAGTCAACCCGCACCCCCAGCCACGCCAATCTGGCGCAGACCTCCGCCCGCAACCGGGCATCCGATTCGCCTGCACCGCCGGTAAACACGATGTCGTCCACCCCGCCCATACATGCTACAAGCGCCCCTGTTTCACGCAGCAGGCGCCGCACATACACCTCAATGGCAAACCGGGCTTGCAGGGTGGCCCTTGCCCGCAATATGCGAAAGTCGCCCGATATGCCGGAGAGCCCTTTGAGCCCCGAGTCCAGATACAGCATGTCCTGCAGTTGACTGCGCGTCCAGCCCCTGTCCATCAGGCTGAGGATGACTCCCGCATCCAGACTGCCGCACCGCGTCCCCATGACCAAACCATCCAATGTGGAAAAACCCATGCTGGTAGCAACCGATACTCCCTTGTGAACGGCTGTCACGCTGCTGCCGCTGCCCAGATGCGCCACCACCAGACGGCCACTGGCATCCTGTCCGCGTTCATGCAGCAGGCGCAGCGCGGACTCACAGGACAGGCCATGAAAACCGTAACGGCGATAACCCTGCTCGCGCAGGGCTCGCGGCAAGGCAAATGCGCTTTCGGCGGCGGGCAAATTGACGTGGAACGCAGTATCAGGACACGCCACCTGCGGGATGGAAGGCCAGTATTCTTCAAACAAGCGGATGCCCATCAGGTTGAAGGGCTGATGCAGGGGCGCCATGCTCTCGCAGGCCTCCAGATGCCGCATGACCAGCGGTGAAACCAGTACCGGTGCATGTACCTGTGCCCCCCCATGAACCACCCGGTGCGCCACAGCCAAAAGCGGCCAGCCGTGGGAGCGTTGTTTCATGTCCTCGCGCAGATCTTCCAGTGCCTGCGTGAAATCACGCACGCCATCGAGCTGCTGCCGGTGCCCCCTGACCACCGTTGCGGGCTGCAGGCGGGCTGTACGGACACGATACAGCGCATGCCGCAGGCTGGTGGATCCGACGTTGACCGCCAGAATGAAGCCGTCGGACGTATCGGCATTCACGCCAGCACCGCCTCGGCATGCCCCAGACAGCGCCGGGCCATCGCAAGCGCAGCCACGCGAGAGCGCAGCGTATCGGAGCGACTGGTCAAGGCAATGGGCACCTGCCAACCCGTCACCATGCCGCAGGACAAGGCACCGGCCATCTGTTCCAGTTGCTTTCCCAGCATGTTTCCCGCTTCCATGTCGGGCACCACCAGCACATCGGCGCGCCCGTCCAGATGGGTCTTGACGTGTTTGAGATGACGCGCCTGCAACGACAGCGCCAGATCCAGCGCCAAGGGTCCCTCCAGCACGCCGCCGGTGATCTGCCCGCGCTCGGCCAT
>SXZD01000246.1 GCA_005788065.1 Burkholderiales bacterium | reverse complement strand
GAGGGCTGCTACGGCTGCCATTCGCAGATGATTCGCCCCTTCCGGTCAGAGACTTTGCGGTATGGAGATTTTTCAAAAGCCAGCGAGTTTGTCTACGACCATCCTTTCCAATGGGGCAGCAAGCGGACAGGCCCGGATCTGGCCCGTGTGGGCGGACGTTACAGCGATGATTGGCACCGGGTACATCTGCTCAATCCGCGTGATCTGGTGCCCGAGTCCAATATGCCCGCATACCCGTGGCTGGAGAACGCGCCGCTGTCGGTGACCGAGGTCAAGACCCACATGGATTCGTTGAGCAAGGTGGGTGTGCCCTACACGGATGCGGATTTTGCAGAGGTGGAAAAGCTGTTGGACAAGCGCACCGAGTTGGATGCCTTGGTGGCATACCTGCAGCGTATGGGTCTCTATAAAGCGGCTGCGAAGGAGTAATGACATGGATGTGAATCTGATGCGGGTGGCAGTCACCGTGCTGTCGTTTGCAAGCTTTACAGGTATTTGGTGGTGGGCTTGGAGGTCATCCAATCAGGCCCGTTTCAATGAACTGGCAAGGGTGTGTGTGGATCTGGACGATGAGCGCAAAGGAGTGAGCCATGAGTGACTTCACCGTCGACTCGGTGCCGGGTCTGATATTGGCCGGTGTTCTGGCCAGCGTGATTGCATGCGCTGTTTTCCTGATTTTTCAGTCCTTGCAGAAGGTACGCCAGTCCGACGACGCGACATCCAATACAACCGGACATGTCTGGGACGATAACCTGCAGGAGTTCAACAACCCCATGCCGCGTTGGTGGATGTGGCTGTTTCATCTGACCATCGTGTTTGCGCTGGGCTATCTGTGGATGTATCCGGGTGCCGGCGGCTTCATGGGTGTGCTGGACTGGACGTCCCGCAAGCAGTATCAGGCGGAGCGTGAGTCCATCGAGCAATCGAGCAAGTCTGTGTATGCGCAGTTTGACGGCATGAGCATTGAGCAGATGGCATTTCATCCGCAGGCCAATGCCATCGGCGAGCGACTGTTTCTGAACAACTGCGCGCAATGCCATGGATCTGATGCCCGTGGCAGCAAGGGCTTTCCCAATCTCACAGACCGCGACTGGCTGTATGGCGGAACACCAGAGGCCATCACGATGTCCATCACCCAAGGGCGACGCGGCATGATGCCACCCATGATCGCGGCCATCGGCGGAAATGAGGCTGATGCACGCGCAGTGGCGCAGTATGTGCTGTCGCTGTCCGGGCATGACAACGATCCATTGCGTGCGCAGTTGGGACGGGACAAATTCCGTTCGGTGTGCGCGGGCTGTCATGGTGCAGAAGGAACCGGTAATGCGATGCTGGGTGCGCCCAATCTGTCCGACTCGGTGTGGCTGCACGGTGGTACTGAAAATGCCATTGTGGAGACCATCAAAAAGGGCAGGGGCGGAGAGATGCCTGAGCATGCGAGCAAACTCACACCCGAGCAGATTCGCGTGTTGACCGCGTGGGTGTGGCGGCAGTCGCAGTCTGCTTCAACACGGGTTGAGGTGTCCGGTGTGGGTGCAATGTCGGCACTGCAAAGCGGAACCCGGAAAGAGGGCGCTGATGTCCGTTGAGCAACCTGTGCCGCACGAGCAACCTGTGCAGTGGGTGTCGATGTGGCAGACACACAAAACCATACACCCACGCTGGTTCTGGGGGCGCCATGCAGCCACGCGCTGGCTGATGGTGCTGCTCACGCAGGCCTTGTTCTATGGCTTGCCCTGGTTGCAGTGGAACGACAGACCGCTGGTGCTGTTTGATCTCATAGAGCGTCGTTTCTATCTGTTTGCGTGGGTGTTCCATCCGCAGGATCTCATTTACCTCACGTTTCTGCTGATCATCTGCGCGCTCAGTCTTTTTCTGTTTACTGCGGTGGCCGGACGCGTCTGGTGCGGGTTCGCATGCCCGCAAACGGTTTACAGCCAAATCTTCATGGGCATTGAAAGGCTGGTAGAGGGCGACCGCTCAGCCCGTCTTAAACTGGATGCCAATCCCTTCGGCTTGCGGTGGTGGGCAAGACGTCCGCTCAAGCACGGAATCTGGATTGCGATTGCCCTGTGGACAGGGTTTACCTTTGTCGGATACTTTACCCCGATCCGATCGCTCGCACTTGAGGTTTTTACCCTCTCCACGGGGGCGTGGGAAACATTCTGGGTGCTGTTCTACAGCGCAGCGACATACGGCAATGCGGGTTTCATGCGCGAACAGCTATGCAAATATCTGTGCCCCTACGCCCGCTTCCAGGGTGCAATGTTTGATCATGACAGCCTCATCGTTTCCTATGATGCCGCCCGGGGCGAGCCACGCGGAACACGGGGTCGCAAAGACAATGCCGCCGCCAGAGGACTGGGCGCGTGCGTGGATTGCAGTCTGTGTGTGCAGGTATGTCCCACCGGTATCGATATCCGCAAGGGACTGCAATATGAATGCATCAGTTGCGGCGTCTGTGTGGATGCCTGCAATCACATGATGGACAAGATGCATTACCCGCGCGGTCTTATCCGTTTCACCAGTGAAAACGCACTGGCGGCAGGGCAGGGCAGTGGCGCTGTGTGGTTGAGTTTGTTGCGCCCCCGTGTGTTGATTTATTCAACCGTATTGTGGCTTCTGGTTTGCGGTGTGACGCTTGCCCTGGTCGGGAGACCCGACTTCCGGGTGGATGTCGTGCGCGACCGTACCACCCTGTATCGCATCGCAACCAATGGTGCGATTGAGAACGTCTACCGGTTGCAACTGATGAACAACAGCGAACATCCGCTGGAAATGCTGGTTCAAGCTGAAGGGTTGGCCGGTGCGCATGTGGTGGAGCATACCGTGTGGAACCTGGCGCCGGCCCAGAGTCAGTGGGTGGTGGTGCATGCGCAGGCCGATGAAAATCTCAAGCCCGGCTCGCATCCGATGCAGTTGGTGGTTAGTGCCTTGCGCACGGATGAGGCTGCCGTCAATGACGATGTAGAAAGTCAGGACATCGTGCCTCGTGTGAGACGGGCTGTAGAGCAGCGCAGCGAGAAGACGGTGTTTTTTGTACCCAGGTGATTGAAGTGACGAGTGACGAGTGACGAGTAAAGAGTAGCGTAAACAGTGACGATTAGATGGGTGAGTTTGAAAATGAAAGATTTACACGCTGTGGATCAAGATCGGATGATGCTCATGCAGAGAGCTGATGTGTCCGGGAGGATGGTATCCGGTGATTCAGTATCCGGCAGATTGAGCGCGCCATGGTGGAAAGAGCCCCTGATGTGGCTCGTGCTGGGGCTGCCAGCCAGCGTGGTGGTGGCCGGCATTTACACCATCATTCTGGCTAGCCGATCAATGCCCTGACCAAAGCTTGTTCAATCGGGCAGGTCGTTCCATGCCATGAGCAACGTGCTGTTCAATCTGTCAGTCCGATCAGCGCCTTCAATGCTGTGGCGTTCAGTAGGCGGATATGGCGTTGATCCACGCTGATCATGCCATCGTCTGACAGGCGGGTCAGCGTGCGGCTGACTGTCTCCAGTTTTAGCCCCAGATAGTTGCCGATCTCTTCGCGCGTCATCCGCAGCATCATGTCCTGCCCCGAAAATCCGCGGGCCTGTTGGCGTTGGGCAAGGTTCAGCAAAAATGCAGCCACGCGCTGATCTGCGCTCATGCTGCCCAACAGCAGCATCATGTTGCGGTCACGGAGTATTTCGCGGCTCATCACCCTGTGAAAGTGTTTCTGCAGCGGCGCAAACTCGTTGGCCAGCATCTGAAAATGTTGATAGTCGATGACGCAGACTTCCGAATCTTCCAGCGCCACTGCGTCGCAGGCATGGCGATCCATGCTGATGCCCTCAAGGCCCAGAATTTCGCCGGCCATCTGAAAGCCGGTCACCTGGTCTTTCCCGTCGGGGGTCACCACACGCGATTTGAAGGTGCCCACACGGATGGCATAAAAGGCAGTGAACGGGTCTCCGGAGCGGAACAGTGCGTGCCCCTTCTTGATCTTGCGGCGCACCGACACCATCTGGTCCAGACGATTGAGTTCGTTTTCATCCAGCCCCACCGGCATGCACACATCGCGCAACTTGCAGTTGGAGCAGGCCAGTTTGCCAAACGCAGATGCGGGCTGTGCGCTATCCGGTGCGCTCCGGCCGGCTTGCGGGTTCGGGTTCATTACGCTTGTTTCCATGGGTTTTGACGTGCCTTGTGCATTGTAATGTGAGTATGCGCACCATGATGCCAAACGCAGCTTTCAGGAGCTTGACATGGATCAAGTTGCGATCAATCCGCTCTGACTACACTGGGGGCATGGATACTTCACAACAACTCAAGGCGCTGCTGGCCTCGGTCACAGGCCCCCGCTACACCTCCTATCCCACAGCAGACCGGTTTACTGAGGCTGTTGGCGAGAGTCAGTGGTGTCAGGCACTGGACCAGCGCAACAATCTGCCCACCCGCACCCCGCTGTCGCTTTACGTGCATGTGCCGTTTTGTCGCAATATCTGCTACTACTGCGCTTGCAACAAGGTGATTACGCGTGATGCAGGCAAGGTTCGTCCGTACCTGGACGCACTGTTTGCAGAAATCGACACCGTGGCCGACATTCTCAAGCCTCGCACGCCTGTGCTGCAGTTGCATCTGGGCGGCGGTACGCCCACATATCTGGATGATGCCGAACTCGAGTTGCTGGTGCTGAGGTTGGAGTCGCGTTTTCAGTTTGACCCACGCGCCCAGCGCAGCATCGAAGTAGACCCCAGAACGGTGGACAAAGAGCGTTTGTCGGCTCTGCGCGCCATGGGATTTTCACGCCTGAGTCTGGGGGTGCAGGACTTCAATCCGGCAACGCAACAGGCCGTCAACCGGGTACAGTCGGCAGCGCAAGTGGCCAATCTGACGCATGCGGCTCGCCAGTTGGCATTTGAGTCCATCAATTTCGATTTCATTCTCGGCCTGCCGCACCAGTCCTGCGCAACCTTGCAGGAGACGTTGCAGACTGCGATCGACCTGCAGCCGGACCGGGTTGCGCTGTATAACTACGCGCATCTGCCCGAACGTTTCAAGCCACAGCGCCGGATCGAGCCGGCTGCCTTGCCGAGCCTCGATGAGAAGATCGCCATGCAGGCGCTGGCTGTGCAGATGTTCACGCAGGCCGGTTATGAGCATATCGGCATGGATCACTTTGCCCTGCCCACCGACGAACTGGCAGTGGCGCTGAGGCAAGGGCGTCTGCACCGCAATTTTCAGGGGTACACCACTTTGCCGGATGCCGATCTTCTGGGGTTTGGTGTGTCAGCCATCAGCCGTGTCGGTCCTGTTTTCGTGCAGAATGACCGTGATCTGGAAAGCTATCAGGATCTGGTGGAGCAGGGGCGTCTGCCCGTGATGCGCGGGCATGTGTCTACCCGGGAAGACCTGCTGCGCCAGCGCATCATCATGGCGCTAATGTGTCAGGGATATGTAGATTTCGAGTCGGTCGAAACCGAGTTTCTGATCGATTTCCGGCGACATTTTGCAGCCGAGTTGCAGAGGCTTGCGCCGTATGTTCAACAGGGACATCTCGTGGATAGCGGCGATGCGCTGGAGCTCACATTGACCGGTTGGTATGTGGTGCGCAACATCGCGATGGTGTTTGACAGTTATCTGACGGCCGATCGCCTGCATGCTGCGTATTCGAGGGTGCTGTAGGTGTTTGCCGGTCTGTTTTTGTCAGCAGCCCTGTTGGGCTTGGTCGGTGGCATACACTGTGTGGGCATGTGCGGCGCAGTTGGCGGTGCCTTGTGCGGTGGCGCAACGAAACCGGCGTTCCGCTGGTGGAATGTGGCACGGCTTGCGTCATATGCCGTTGCGGGCGCTGCGGTGGGGGGCGGTGCGCAAGGCGTGCTGACCATGGCGGCTCGCTGGCCTGCCGTGCAGGCTGCATGGGTCATGCTGCAGTTTGCGGCGCTGGCCGTGGCGCTGGTCATGCTGTTTGCGCCCCGGGCGGCGGGGTGGAGCGGCCTGGCGGGCAACACCGGCTGGATGCCTGTGACGCTGTGGCACGTCGCGCAGATGGGCAATCGGCAACCCTTGCAGGGTGCTGCGCAGGTGCAGCCGCTTTTCAGGGGGCGTTCCATGTCTTCCGAATGGGGTGTCTTCACCGGCCTGTTGTGGGCGGGGTTTCCCTGTGGCCTGCTGCACGGAGCGCTGTTGATGGCATGGATGAGCGGATCGGCGGCAGCCGGTGCGCTTGTCATGGTGCTGTTTGGCTCGGCCAGCGCGGCGTGGCTGCTGGGCGGGGCGGGTTTGATGAAACGCCTGAAGGCATCGGGGCTGTGGACGGAAACCCGGCTGCGGCGCTTGACCGGCGCGGTGCTGCTGCTGTCGTGGCTTGCCATGGCGGTCGGGATGGCGGGGGAGTTTTGGGCCCGCAACGGCCTGATCGGTCTCCAGGGGGGCTTCTGCCTGCCAGTCCGTTAGATATCCCCAACCCAGTGGTTTTTGAGCATCACTGCCTCGATCTGGAGTGTTGGTTCGGGCATCCCCCGCCTGTCATCCTGCTGTAAAATATCGGGTTTCCATACACGCTGCCCCGCGAGACACACATGAGCCTGTTCAACGCCGTTACCCTGGCCCCCGCCGACCCCATCTTGGGCCTCAATGAGCAATTTAACGCAGATGCCCGTACCGACAAGGTTAACCTCGCCGTGGGCGTGTACTACGACGCCAATGGCAAGTTGCCCCTGCTGGAGTGTGTCAAGGCAGCCGAACAACAGATGATGTCGCCCCCCACTGCGCGCGGCTACCAGCCCATCGACGGTATCGCCGCCTACAACAAGGCCGTTCAGGGTCTCGTGTTTGGGGAAAACTCCGAGGCCGTGACCGGCGGACGTATCGCCACCGTGCAGTCCATCGGCGGCACAGGCGCACTGAAAATCGGCGCCGACTTCCTCAAAACCCTGTACCCCAACGCCACGGTATTGGTCAGCGATCCTACGTGGGACAACCACCGATCACTGTTCCAGAACGCAGGGTTCACGGTGTCCACATACCCCTATTACGACGAAGCGCGCCGTGCCTTCAATTTTGAGGGCATGCTGGCGGGCCTGTCCCAGGCTGCGGCCGGCAGCATCGTGGTGCTGCATGCCTGCTGTCACAACCCCACCGGTTACGACCTGAGCAATGCCCAGTGGGCGCAGGTCATCGAAGTGGTCAAGTCCCGCGGTCTGGTGCCTTTCCTGGACATGGCGTATCAGGGCTTTGGTGCCGGCATCCGCGAAGACGGTGCAGTGGTCGACCAGTTCATCGCAGCC
Source organism: Burkholderiales bacterium (assembly GCA_005788065.1). Lineage (GTDB taxonomy): Bacteria > Pseudomonadota > Gammaproteobacteria > Burkholderiales > Burkholderiaceae_B > SXZD01. The sequence continues at coordinate 3,232 of SXZD01000246.1, read as the reverse complement.
GGTCTGCAGTTCTTCGTGTCCACATCGTTCTCCAAGAACTTCTCGCTGTATGGCGAGCGTGTGGGTGCATTGTCTGTGGTGTGTGCCGACAAGGACGAATGCAAGCGCGTGCTGTCACAACTGAAAATCCGCGTTCGCACCAATTACTCCAACCCGCCCACCCATGGCGCCAAGATCATTTCCATCGTTCTGGGCGACCCCGCGCTGCGCGCGCAGTGGGAGCAGGAATTGGCGGGCATGCGTGTCCGTATCCGCGAAATGCGGACTGCTCTGGTCGAAAAAGCCAAGGCGGCTGGCGTCACCCAAGACCTGTCGTACATCACCGAACAGCGCGGCATGTTTAGCTATTCGGGCATGAGCAAAGAGCAGATGCAGCGTTTGCGTAGCGAGTTTGGCATTTATGGTGTCGACTCGGGTCGCATCTGCGTGGCTGCGCTCAACCCGAAAAACATTGATGCGGTGGCTGCGGCCATTGCGACGGTAACGCGCTAAGTACGGGGTTTCTGAGTGCTCGGTTTCAGAGTGCTCAGCCTCTGAGAAACTCAGCCCACACTGACTGGCCGGCATCGTTCATGGTTTTGACCGTCTTGAAAAAGCGGTGTCGGTTGGTTTCTTCTATCCATTCGTTCGGCAGCAGCGGGTCATAGACGATGTGCCGTATGGCTGCTGCGCCCAGGTGCCAGCTTTCTTTGGCGGCCTGTTCCAGCGGCAGTGTTTCGCGTGTTTGCAGCCAGGTCTGCAGTTCTTGCGTTTGAGCCTTGTAGAGCGCGTTCAGTGCCGCGGCATTCCACAGTGTTTCAATTTCGTCTTGTGCATTCAGACTGATTCTGTCTGCTGTGCTCAGTACGGCATCCGGGTCCAGTCCCAAACCGTGCAGTCTAAACTTCAGCCGGTCGATGTCCGCCTCCAGATTATCGGGGCGTATCCATAAACCCTCTCGCAGTTGGCGAAATCCGCCCAAGGTCAATGCCTTTTCTCGGGCCTTGATCTGTTGGCGATCGCTACGCGGCAGGTGACCTGTGACCATCAGCAGGTAGTGCCCGTTCCACTTGCGAAGGCGTTTTTCGGCCATCTTCCATCGGGATGCTTCATCGCCGAGCGCTCGGGCGCGTATGCCCATTTGGTACACGCCGCGATCGGGGCTGTCGATGAGCCCTTCGGATTGGAGGCGGGCGAGCGTGACGCGGATGCTGTTGGATTGGATGTCAAAGACGCTGCCAGCGCGGATGAGGGCGGCGACATCGAGCTGGCCGCCTTCAGAGGCGAACAGCAAGCCGAGAATCAGGTCTTTGGGGCGGAGTTTTGGGGTGTCGGTCATCGGCACATTATCAATCAAAACAGTATGTGCTGGCGTTGCGGAGACTGTGGCGCGTTTTGAGCGTCCGTCGATGTTCCGGCTAGTGCGTAGGAGGGTTTGAGTGCGGTTCATCTTGGGCGTCCGGATTCGCTCCGGCGGTTCTCCCGCAAAAATTGCCCCTCAGCGTTAGCATTCTCCGAGCCCCGTCTTCGCGGGGCCTCGGTCCTTCGCGGATCGGCGCTCCAAGCGCCAGTGCGCCTTCTGAGTCGTCCACCTACGCCGCAGCAACTGCCAGCGTCATTACTTCGCCATAACCCGCCGCCGGCGTCACCAAGCCCTTCTGACGCAGCATGGCATGCATCCGCTTCAAGCGGTAACACGGCACTGACGCCATCAGATGATGTTCCGTATGGTAGTTCACGTAGTGCGGTGCCACCGTGATTCGTGCCAGCCAGTTGGCCAGCGTGGTGCGCGTATTCAAGAATACATCTGCCGTACGCTGCATGCAGCCATGCTCCGCAATCGAACGGATACGCAGAAACAGTTGCAGCGGACTGACGTAAGCCAACACCCAGAAAGCGTACAGCCACGCATGGCCCGTTGCCCACAGCATGCCGAACAAGGCGGCGTTGGTCAGCAGCATGCCTGCGCTGTTACCAAGCAGGGTGGCGAGTTTGTTCCATGGCGTGCGACCCTGTTGCGGCAGACGCTCAATGTCGTTGGCTACCGTCCAGCGGATCAGCCCCATGTCCATCATGATGAGTCCGATGATCGCCTTCAGTCCTGTGTATCCTACGATATCGCGCGCGAATTTTCGCATCAGCGACTTTTTGCTGATCGGAAAGTCCTTGTGCAGTGTGATATCCGGATCGCTGTCGCTGCCGGTATGGATGTGATGCTGAATGTGATGCTTGCGGTATTTGCTGACGTTCTGCCAGACCGGGCGGGCGCACAGCCAATCAACCAGTATCTCATTGGTCCAACGCGATCTGAACAGCGTGCCATGCGCCCCTTCATGCTGAAGAATGGCCAGCCCCAACTGTCGACCTGCAATCAGCAGGGTGCCGATCAACAACACCAAGGGATGCGGATACAGAGCCATGGCGGTAAAGCAAGCAGCGATCGCAAGCCAGTTGCTTCCTACAGACCATGCGCCTTGCAGGTCGGAGCGTTGAGTTAACTCTGCGATCTCCGCCTGCGAAAAAATATCGGCAATGCGCCGGGGTTTGTGGGATGCGGCGGCAGAGGCGAACGTTGCAGATGTTGCGGACATGTGTGTGGCTTTGTCATGTTAGCTAGATTAGATCCTATATTACATAATTTTTATTTTCAAGATAAATTTGTAATATTTAATGCGTTTGCTATCGGGTCTCTGCGTTATCCGAATGATCTGATGAAAACTTGCAGTACACTCTCTCACGTTCATTCAACACGGCGGTATCAACCGCTTAATCACGGAGACGTTTCATGGCACCCGCACTTCAGATGCTTCTGGGTTTTGTATTGCTCACCCTCTTGCTGGTTACTTTCTATGTAGGCTACCGCGTGATGCTGGTACTCAGCCTGAAAGTGGCTGCCAACGCATGGCCACGCGCCGGAGTGCAACATGAAGACCCGGCCATTATCACCCGCGCCCAGCATGCTCACATGAACTGCGTAGAAAATCTGCCTGTGGTCGGTGGCATCGTGTGTGTGGCCTGCGCCATGGACAAGCTTGAACTGAGAAGTGGCTCGGTTTATTTGAACAGATTTACCCCGATAGATAAGTGCCATGGGGCGGGTTGAGAACGGTGCAGAGTTGTCCATCATCGGCGGTCGTGGTCAGTTCATAGACCACGAATGGCCGACGATGTGGTCAACTCGGGGCGCACCGGAAATTTCATCTTACGCCGCTTCTTTCAAAGACAGCAAACTAGACTGCCAAACCTGTTCTGG
>SXZD01000245.1 GCA_005788065.1 Burkholderiales bacterium | reverse complement strand
CTCAGTCGGTAGAGCGACGGACTGTTAATCCGCAGGTCCCTGGTTCGAGTCCAGGTCGGGGAGCCAACAGATACAAAAAAACCCGCACGTGCATCGCACCTGCGGGTTTTTTCTTGCCGGTCTGGCAAGGGTCTGCAGTTACTTCGCTTCAAAACACAAAATCCGTCCCGCTCACTTTGGTCGGATCGACCCCCACGAGCGCAATTTGATGCTCTGGCGCCGAATCTTCATTGGTTGACAGGTTGACCAGCGTGGTTCCCGAAAAGCTGCTCGTACTGACCCACACCCTGCCTGCCCATCCGGTAGCGGACCCGGTGACCGGAGCCGCCACAAACACGAAGCGTTCGATGGCGGGGGTGGACGAGACGGCGTCAAAGCCGTTGAGGCTGATGCGGTCACGTTCGCTGGCAGTGCTCGTCGCCAATGCCGTCTTGAAGTCGGTGATGACATCAGACTCAGCCAGCGCCCCCATGTCTGCCGGCCTCTGAAAGCGGAAGATGTCCGCGCCGGCGCCGCCTGTCAGCATATCCGAACCGGCACCACCAATCAGCGTGTCATTGCCGTTGCCACCCGATAGTATGTCGTTGCCGATATTGCCCGTGATGCGGTCGTTGCCTGAACCCGCATCAAACATGCCCCCGTCCTGCGACAGGATCGCCACCACATTGTTGCCGCCCAGCGTGAGTGGTTCGAGGGTGTTGAAGTAGGCCGACTTGATCTGATTGAAGTTCTCGGTGGGGAATATCTCTGTTTCCGGCCCCTCGAACAGGGCGATTTCGTCAAGCGTCAGCGTTTTGCTGTATGAGGCTGTGGTGATGCTGTAACTGCCTGTCACGACTCGCAGGTTGCTCAGTGAAATGCTGCCGGTCAGCGTGTTGCCGTCGGTCTGTACGGTAAATCCACCCTTGCCCATGCTGAATGAAAAATCATCCGTGTGGTCCGTAAAGCTGTACTGGTTGATGGCAACCGTTTTGCGGGAAAAGGTGTTGCTCGCGTCGTCATTGAACTGATAGGTCGCTTGCCGCTGTTCTTCGGTGAAGCGGATGCTGGCGGCCAGTGTGAACTCCGCGCTGGATACCGCATTGCTGAACTGGCTGTTTTCAATCTGGGTGCTGGTGCCTGTCTGGCTGGTGGTGCTGGTTCGCGACCCGGTGACAGTCGTGGTGGTCAGCACGTTGGCCGATAGGCTGATGTTGTCGCTCAGCGTGGTGCTGTCGCCGATGTATTTCCAGCTCAGGTTCAGGCTTTTGACGACCTTGTTCGAATACGAAAGCTGATTGGCTGCCGTGTTGTTGCTGGTGGTTTCGCTTTCACTGATGATCAGGCGGTCGTTGTTGCCTGATACCACGTTGAAGGTCTGCTTTTCACGGATTTCCTGATTGCCACTGCCGGTTGAATAGCTGAAAACAGATCGGTTGCCGGAGATTCGCGATCCTTCCAGACTGCGGAAAGAGATGTTGTATGACCCGTCAATGTCGAAGGTGCGGCTGTTCCATGTCTCTGCCGCCAGATCTGAAGTGGTGATGTAGCCCGAAAACGGGAAATCCTGCTGGGCTTGTGGATTGTTGCGGGACAAATAATCCCCGCCGCTCAGGGTTACGGTGGCCATGTCAGTTCCTTGTCTTGAAAAACCGCATTTATTGTAGGGTCATGCACACATTGCCCGTCTCCGGAAAAGACAGTGTTTAAATATTGATTACATTGTTTGGTGGGTTCTGAAAGCCGCCGGTTTTATGATGGCTGTACAAATGGTTGCCGGAGGAGACAAATGGCTACCCTCAAAGATGTGCTTCAGGCGGTGGTTGATCTGGATGTGAAGGTCAAGGTGGTGCAGGACCCCAATGCCCACATGACGGTGACGCAGGACGGCACCATCACGCTGGGGCAGACCTTCATGGAAAAAATGACCCCGCTTGAGTTGAACTTCGCCATTCATCACGAATATGCGCACGTCAAACTCGATCACTTTCACCGGATCGGCAATGGCGAGAAGCAGTTGATGCTGGAATATGAGGCTGACCGTTACGCCGCAGAAAAAATGTGGAGCGCCGGTAAAAAGACCTGCAATCAGTTGGATAATATCGAGAACCTGCGTCCCCTGTGGGACACGTCTCATCCATCGAAGTCCTCGCTGCGCGGCATCAGTTGCGATGCCAATGATGTTTTTGCCGGAGGGGACAGCAAGCCCGGAGGCTAGTATCCGTATCCCGTTCGACAACACATACGCCAGCCAATTGAGTTCCGGCGTTTTTTTTGAGCCTTGGCAACCTGCCGCTGCACCCGCGCCGCAACTCCTGTTTTTCAATGAACCGCTCGCCATCAATTTGGGGTTGCAAGCCCCTCGTGGTGAAAGTGTGTCTACGGCCGAGGAACTTGCGCAGATATTCAGCGGCAACCGCTTGCCCGATGGCGCGCAGCCCATTGCGCAGGCATATGCAGGCCATCAGTTCGGACATTTTTCTCCGCAGTTGGGCGATGGCCGTGCATTGCTGGTGGGCGAGTTGCTCGACCGTCAAGGCAAGCGCCGTGATCTGGCTTTCAAAGGCTCAGGGCGCACACCCTTTTCACGCGGCGGCGATGGCAAGGCCGCAGTCGGCCCGATGCTGCGCGAGGTGTTGGTGGGTGAATGCATGCATGCGCTGGGAATCCCCACTACGCGCGCACTGGCGGTGGTAGCCACCGGTGAGGCGGTCTATCGCGAACAGGCGCTGCCCGGTGCCGTTTTGACGCGGATTGCGTCGAGTCACATACGCGTAGGCACCTTTGAATTTTTTTCTGCACGACGCATGACCGCTGCCATCAAACAGTTGTTTGACTACACGGTGGCGCGCCATGATCCGCATCTGCCCGATGATGCAGACAGACCCTTCGCATTTTTCCATGCCGTGTGTCGGCGTCAGGCCAGTCTTCTGGCGGACTGGACGGCGGCCGGTTTCATTCACGGTGTCATGAATACCGACAACATGGTACTGTCCGGTGAGACCATCGATTATGGTCCCTGCGCTTTCATGGAGGCGTATGACCCGGCCACCAAATTCAGTTCGATTGACCAGCATGGGCGTTATGCATTCGGCAATCAGCCCGGTATCGCACAATGGAATTTGGCGCGTCTGGCCGAATGCCTGTTGCCGCTGTTGCCCAATGAAGATGAGGGTGTGCAGGTGTTGAGCGATGCACTGGAGGCTTTTCCGGCAATGTACCAACAGGCGTGGTTGATGCGAGCGGCTGCGAAATTGGGCATGGCTCATTGGGCTGGTGAGGGCGCCGATCGTGGTTTTGCGCAGGTGCAGGCTGCAACCGAACACCTGCTCAAGGACTGGCTGACCCTTTTGCACGCGGGGCATGCCGATTACACGCTGTCATGGCGCTATCTGTGTGATGCGGCTCAAGGTCGGGAAGATCGCTTGCGTTCGCTGTTTTCAGACACGTTTGATCAATCGCAGTTGACGGCGTGGCTGGCCCGTTGGCGTGAGCAGTTGACTGCCTCAGGGGGCGTTGACGCTGCAGGTGTGGCTGATGCCATGCGCCGTGTCAATCCATGGATGATTGCGCGCAATGCATCGGTGGAAAATGCCTTGGCTGCTGCCAGTGCACAGGGTGATCTGCAACCCTTCAAGCGGTTGATGCAGGCCTTGCAAAACCCGTTTGAAGAACTGGATGCGTTTGCAGATCTGGCTGCACCCGCTCCCAGAGAGCAGGCGCAGTGCTACAAAACATTTTGCGGTACATGATGCGGATGAGGCGTTCGATGAGTTAACTCACGTGCTGACAAGTTAACTCATGCAGCCATTCGTGCGACCACATCAACCCCTCAGTTCAGCATCAGCATGCCTGTGCGAATGCGTTGTGGATGGTCGCCCACTGGCACGCTTTTGACTTCTTTGGCAGTCTCAAAGTCGATGACCGACACGCGGTCCTGCTCGCTCACCGACACATAGCAATACTTGCCGTCATGGCTTTCTGTTGACCAGTAAGGCTTGGCGCCCAGTGAATGGTCAGACAGTGCAATGGTGGTGTATTTGAAGGTTTCGCGTTCAACGATGGCTGCATAACCCGACATGGTGCCGGCCACACACAGGTGAGTGCCCTGCTGGTTCATGGCCAGACCGTGGTGTGCGGAGTTGAGTTGATACTTGCGCAGGGGCAGGGCGCGGATGTCGTCCGGTACGGGCAGGTCCACCTTGCGCGTGATTTTGTCTTCTTTCAGGTCGTACTCGAAAAATCCGTGGTAGAACGAGACCTGAAAGTAGATGAAGCGTTCATCGGGTGCAACCGCCATGGGACGCACCGCTGAGTCCACATGATCGACACCAAACTCGCGCAGCTTTTCTTTCATGTCGATGCTGTGCTTGACCGTCCACGTGTCGGCATCGACGATCGCCATACGACGCTTGCCCTTGATCCAGTCCAGCCATGATGCGGTAAAGGGTACGAAAACCTTGCCGATGGTGGCATGAAAAACGGTCTTGCCGTCTTTCGAATAATTGCTCTCATGCGGCTGGTCGCCAGGCGAAAAACTGCCCACGCGTTCGCCTGTGGCCGTATCAAACGCAATCACCTTGCCGGCGGTGGAGGCTGACACCAAAAACACTTTTCCGTCCGGTGAAGTGGCGGCATGATCTGACCGGTTGCCGTCTACCGGAGAACGCCACTTCAGCTTGCCGGTGTTTACATCAATCGCAACTGCATCGGCAAAACTTGGACGCGAGACGAACAGGGTACTGCCGTCCTTGGACGGAAACATGTCATCCACCAACTGGTCATTGCCTTCGCCGATCAGGTGTCTCACGCCGACGAACATGACTTTGCGCAGCGGCTTGGAATTGATTTCTTTCATGCGATCTTCGCGGTCTGGCACGATATCCAGGCGACGAATGCGTTCGAATGTGTGGGCATCAACGATATCTGCCGTCCCGTCCCAGTTGTTACCCACAATCATCACGTCTCGTGCGGTGGGAGTCTTGTCGCTTGCGGCGGGGGGGCCGACTTGCGCATTGGGAAAGGAGGCGGTCATGTTGACGTCAACCGCCACTGCAAAACCCACGGCGGTCACAAGGCTGGCAGCTACGGCTGTCAGTACAAGATTGGCTGCTTTACCCATCAGTGTGGTCTCCTCTTTTTTCTGTGTCGCTACTGTGCTTGTCTGTCAGATGCCTGTCGATACGGGGTCTGTCGATCAGGTGTCCGATATTCACTGGCAAGGAGTGTAGCGTATCAGGCGGCGACTGCGTGCTGCTCCCGTTCGGCTGCTGGTAACTGGACGCTGAACCAGAATGTGGAGCCTTCGCCCACGGTGCTGAACACGCCCGATTCTCCGCCCATGGCACGAGCCAGCTTTTGCACAATCGAAAGTCCGAGACCGGATCCGCTGCCGGCATGACTGTCTTGGTTGTCCAGTTGACTGAAGGGCTTGAACAGGCGCTCCTGGTCTTGGGTGCTGATACCAGGTCCGGTATCGGTGATGCGGAACATCCACATCTCCGGCTGGGTGTCGGGTAGTGGCTGACTCACCTGAACGTGAATGCCGCCCTTGCTGGTGAATTTGATGGCATTGCCCAGCAGGTTGGAAATCATCTGCCGCAACCGCGCGGGGTCCGCCAGCACGGTCTGTCCAGACTCGATTTGTATGTCATGGGTCAGCGTCAGGTTTTTCTGTTGCGCAGATAACTCGAACAGCGCGACAGAATCCATCAGGAGGCGTTCCAGATCGACTGGCCGTGTTTTCACGCTCATGGCCCCGGCTTCCAGTTGCGCGGTGTCCAGCAGGTCATTGAGCAGGGCCAGCAGGCTGTCGGTGGTAGTGTCCAGTGCGGCCAGATAGCGAGCGCGCGCGCTGTCTGTTACCCGCGGGTTTTGCAGAAGGGTGATGGCTGTCCGCATGCCTGCCATTGGGGTGCGCAGTTCGTGAGACATGGTGGCCAGAAAACGGTCTTTGGATGCCTGCGCGCGTGCGGTTTCCTCCAGAGCACGTTCGCGGTCTTCAAGCGCCTTGTGCTTGTCGGACAGTGCTTGTTCCAAAGCGATATTCTGTCGCGCCAGTTCGGCCAGCGCCCGGTCGCTGCGTTGCTGGAAGGCACTGCTGAACACATAGGCGCAGATGTAGAGGCACAGCAGCACCATGTAGGCATTGATGGCCGGCGGATTTCTCTCCAGTGACATGCCGGGAATCTGTCGCCATTGTTCCAGCATGAAAAGTGCCGTCACCAAGATCAGGGAAGCCCATAACAATTGGCGGGCGGGCTTTCTGCCCAGCGTGAAGTTGGTACCCAGTATCAGCACGCAGACCAGCACCATGATGGGCGCACGCAGACCCAATCCCATCAGCACTGTGGTGTGAAAACACAGGATGACCAGCAGCGTGCCCAGAATGACAGCTGCCTGTCTGGGGTGACCTTTCCGTGAGCGATCGAAAGTCAGAGCGGATGTGAACAGGCCCGCAATAAAATTGACCAGATAGCCCGTGTCCAGACGACCATCGTGGTAATAATTGACCGCCTCGTACAGGAGCGCAATCAGGCAACTGATGAAAATGCCGGCAGCACTGTGCATGAGCGCGCGTCGGTTTTGCAGGGCGTGGTCTGCCAGATATACCGTCATGTGACCCTCCCTGACTGAACGAACACAATTGTGTCAGAATTATAGTTACAGAATTAACAATTTGGTACGCCCTGAGTGTTTTCTGGTCAATACATTTCAGTATTCATGCGGGTTTCGGAGTGTGTGAAAGAACGCTCCTCCCTGAAAGAGGGGGGAAGAAAACTCGAAAAACAGGGGGGTGGAGATAGGAGAATCAGGCGGGTTTTTGCCCAAGGGGGTAGGGAAGGCATGCGGCGTGGATATCTCCCGCCGCACGCGGAGGGATCACTTTTCTTCTTGAATGAAAATCATCAGGTGTTCAGCCACGGTGGGGAATGCATCGTCGGGTAACTGACGGCCGATTTTGCGGATGATGCCGTGGCCTATGCCTTTGAGCAGCGCAATGACTCCGCCCAGCGTCTTGTCCACTACGATATTGAACTTCATGACGCGCTTGGGCTCTTCCACCAACTGTTCGATCACCGCATCGGTGGCCTTGATCAACAGTTCGATGCCTTTTTCAATATCCTGGCTTTTGCCGGACAGCAGGTCTTTCAGGATGATCAGCCCTTCGCTTGCGACTTTTTCGTCAATGCGCAGACGCGCATAAGGCTTCTCATCGGTGCCGGTTGTGGGGCGCGTGACCATGCCATCGAAATAGCCGATTACTTTCACCACTTTTTCTTTGGCCAGAAACGGTGTGACCCAACTCATGTAATGGCGTGACTTGCTCTCGATTTCTTTGAGGATGGCATGCGCCTCTTCCAGCGATTTCACCGGGTGCTTGGCATTCACTTTTTCCAGTAACTGCGCATAGCACATGTCCAGCAGGCCGCAATAAACCTCCGTCAGTAACGCAACGCCCCGTTTTTTGTCCTCGTCGGTCAAGCCGGTTTTGGCTTGGGCAACCAGATAGTCGAGTTCGTCGGATACAAAGGTTTCGAATGTGAACAGCAAATGTGGAGCGGTCATGATGGTGTCTGGAAAAATCTGGGAGTGTTGAGAAAAAATGAAACGAACGCGGTCATTCTAATGTTTTCTGATCTCGCCGGTGTGTAAGCGCGCAGACAGGGTCGACATTTTTTATTGCAATTTCTCTCTGCGAGCGTGGCACGTAACTTCCATCACCTTGATGCATGTCAAAGCCAAGTGCAGCACATGCTGTCACGCTATGGGGATGATGCCTGAACTGCACTCAATGACCACTGATCCGGTATCCGCTTCCAACGATGCGGACACAGATGCCACGTTTCACATCCGCAGGCCGGTATGGGGCATGACCTGTGCGGCCTGCTCTGTCGATCTGACCAATACCCTTGCTGCGTTGCCGGGCGTTTTCAGCGTTCAGGTCAACCCCGCGTCGCATTGGATTGATGTGCAAGTCAATACTCAACCGGATAATCGCATCGATGCACAGTCGGTCATACCCCGCAGCGGATGGATAAGCCGCATCAACGATGCGATCCGGCCGCACGGATGCCATCTGCTTGATGACAGTCCGGATGCGCAACGCGATGCATCGCGTCGCATGCTGCGGCAGTCGTTGTTCCGTCTCTTGCTTGCGGCGCTGCTGTGGATGCAGATCATGATGTATGCGTGGCCCGAATACTCCACGGGGATGGGAGAGGGATTGACCGGTCAGGATATCTCGCTGCTGCGCTGGGCGCAGTGGATGTTGTCGCTACCGCTGATGATCTTCTGCGCCCGTCCTGTGTTGCGCTCGGCCTGGCAGGGTTTGCGTCGCGGTAAGCCCGGACTGGATTTGCCCGCTGCTTTTGCCCTGGTGGCTGCGTTCCTTGTCAGCACGCAGGCTACGTTTTCCGGGCAGGGTCCTGTCTGGTTCGATTCGCTGTCGATGTTTTTGATGTTTCTGCTGGGCGCAGGATATCTGCGTGAATGGTTGCGGCATCAGAGCCTCATGGCCGTTCTGGATACGCAAGCCGACCTGCCGCGCACGGTGTATCGTCTCAACACACGCTTGGGCTGGCAGGCGATTGATCTGGCAGATCTGCGGGTGGGGGACATCTGTCGTGCGCAAGCAGGCGATACGCTGGCTGGCGACGGGGTATTGCTTGCACAGCGTGCGGCAGTGTCTGAAGACCTGATCACCGGAGAAAGCCGCCCTGTTGTACGTAGCGCGGGCGACGGGTTGTTTGCAGGCAGTCGACTGCTGGAAGATACGATTGAGTATCGCATCACGGCATTGGGCGCCAACAGTGCAGTGGGGCAGATACAGCAGCGCATGATGCAAGCTGTCTGCAGCCGTCCACCGCAGTCGCAGTGGGTGGATCGGCTGTCCATACCGTTGCTGGTCGGCATTGTGCTGGCCAGTGTCCTGTCGGCACTCTGGTTTCACGTCAGTGGGTTCAGTACCCATGGCGATGCGGGGTCAGTTGCATTGGCTGTCCTGATGGCAAGTTGTCCGTGTGCCATTTCACTGGCTGCGCCGGTGGCCTGGATCAATGCGACCTTGCAACTGAAACGCGAGGGCGTCTTGTTGCGCAATACGGATGCCTTGCAGAGTGTGTGCCGGATCACCGATGTGGTGTTTGACAAGACCGGAACCCTGACAGGGCAGGCATGGGTGTCGGAGGTGACGTGGTTTACCGAGGCGCAGACGCATGTACTGTCGATCATGCATGCAATGGCTGCGACATCGCAGCACCCCTTGTCGCGTGCGCTTGCATTCTATCTGCGAGAGCAGAATGTGCCGTTGGATGGAGGCTTGTCGCAGTGTTCAGAGATAGCCGGATGCGGATTGCAGGCGGTCGATCAAGCCGGTCATCAGTGGCGTATGGGCCGTGAGCACTGGCATGAAACAGGCGTTGCTGCTGCCGTTGTTGCTACAGTTAACGCATCACCTGGCTTGAAAGCTGATGCGCCTGTCTCGCACATTCATCTGACGTTAAGCCCTGCCGGTCAGCCAGCGTCATGGATCCCGGTGTGCCGTATCGATCTTCGTTCCGGTTTGCGTGAGGGGGCGGAGTCGCTGTTAGATGAATGCCTCCGTCAGGGATGGCGACTGCATCTGTGGTCGGGCGACCAACAAGGACCTGTTGCCGCGCTGGCCAGACAACTGGGCATTGAAGATGCAAGGGCGCACATGTCACCGTCCGACAAGCTGGATGCACTGATGGACTTGCGTGCGAACGCAGAGCGGGTCGTGATGATCGGCGATGGCCTGAACGACGGGCCTGCCCTGGCTGCTGCGGACGTATCCATTGCGATGGGTGGCGGCAGCCAGACATCCTGCCTTCAGTCAGACGCCGTATTGCCTGTTTCGAATCTGGGTGGCGCTGTCTCCCTCATCGCGATGTCGCACAGACTGGGCAGCGTCATCCGTCAGAACATGGTCTGGGCTTTTGCATACAACCTGCTTGTCATTCCGCTGGCGGCAAGCGGGTTTCTCACACCCCTGTCTGCCGGCGTCGGTATGGCATTGAGCTCACTGCTGGTCACGTTCAACGCCATGCGACTTCAACGTCCCTTTCAAAGGAGTTTGCATCATGGATATCCTGTTTCTGCTGATACCGCTGTCGGTGGTGCTGGTGTTTGCGATCGTGGTGGTTCTGGCTTGGGGCGTGAGCTCGGGTCAGTTTGAAGATATGGATGCCATGGCCCGTATTGCATTGGATGACAGCAGCGACAAGCGTTCCGCTTGATCTGAATCAAGGCTGCATACGCGTAGTCGCTGCACACTGCATGGGATATCAATACAGATGGAGTTTCCATGCAGAACAGCGTCTTCTACAACGATACGGTTGTTCGCCAGTTCAGTATTGCAGCCGTGCTGTGGGGTGTGGTGGGCATGGTGGTGGGGTGCTTCATTGCAGCCCAGCTGGCGTGGCCAGAACTCGGTGGCGGCATACCCTGGTTAAGTTATGGTCGCCTGCGGCCGCTGCACACCAATGCCGTCATTTTTGCATTCGGTGGCTGTTCGCTTTTTGCCACCAGTTATTACGTCGTCCAGCGTACGTGTCACGTCCGCCTGTTCTCCGACAAGTTGGCTGCATTTACCTTTTGGGGCTGGCAGGCCGTGATTGTGGCTGCAGCGGTCAGCTTGCCCTTGGGCTACACGCAGGGCAAGGAATATGCGGAGCTTGAGTGGCCCATCGATCTGTTGATTGCGGTGGTGTGGGTGTCGTATGCCGTGGTGTTTTTCGGCACGTTGGCTATTCGCAAGATAAAACATATTTATGTGGCCAACTGGTTTTTCGGTGCCTTCATTTTAACGGTGGCTTTGCTGCATATCGTCAATAGCGCGGCCATACCGGCAGGTTTCATGAAGTCGTATTCCGCCTATGCCGGCGTGCAGGACGCCATGGTGCAGTGGTGGTATGGACACAATGCGGT
>SXZD01000022.1 GCA_005788065.1 Burkholderiales bacterium | reverse complement strand
GCAGTCAGACGCCGAGCCCGACCGACCCCGCACCAGATGACACCGCCGCACTCCTGCGTTCGCATGCGAACGCGAGTGCAAGGGGCCAAGTTGTCGCTTGACGACGACTTGGACGAATCTGGAAGGGTTGAGGTCGGAAGTAGCGAGGTGTCGCACGGAGCAGGTGTCAGTCATCGAATGACCGATGAGGTGCTGGTCGCTGTTACGCCGCCTTCTCCGATGCACTGAGCGCCGGCGGGTTGATGCGTCTGGATGCCGGCAGCACCGCCGTAAACGTACTGCCGCGCCCGACTTCGCTCTGTATGTCCAGATAACCCTGATGCCGCGTCAACACGTGCTTGACGATGGCCAAGCCCAGTCCGGTGCCGCCCGTCTCCCGCGACCGGCTGCGATCAACCCGGTAGAAACGCTCGCTCAATCGCGGAATATGCTCCGCCGGAATACCGATGCCGCTATCGCGCACTTCAAACCGCAATTCACCGACGCCATTGTCGTACCAGCGAACGCTGATCGCGCCCTTCTCGGGCGTGTAACGGATGGCATTGGACAGCAGATTGCTGAACGCACTGGTGATTTCGCTTTCGCGTCCGCGCAGGTCAATGGTTGGGTCAACATCGAAATGAAACTGATGCCGTCCGCCTGAAAGTGCATTCGCATCCGACTGCAAGCGGGCAATCAGCGGCGCGACACGTATTTTTTCATCCGGCGCATTGATGACGGGTGACTCGATGGCCGACAGTGCCAGCAAGTCTTCAATCAGGGTGCGCATGCGGCGTCCCTGCTCGTCCATCAAGTCCAGATAACGGTCTTTTTCTGCCGGTTGCAGGGGTAGTTCGCGTACGGTCTCCAGAAAGCCGAGCAGCACAGTAAGCGGTGTTTTCAGTTCGTGCGATACGTTGGCCACGAAGTCGCGCCGCATGCGATCCAGCTTTTCACGCTCGGTCACATCACGGCTGAGGATGAGGATTTCATCTTCGCCATAGTGCACCAGTTGCAGCGAGAGAATCATGCGGTTGTCCAGCGGCGCGCGCATCAGGCCAGGCCGGTCGGGTTGGCGCGCCTTGATGAAACTGACAAAGTCGGGGTCGCGCACGAGGTTGGTGATGACCTGTCCGCTGTCGCGTCCCGATTTCAGGCCGAAATGCGCTTCGGCCGTGTCGTTGCACCAGTTGATCTGCAATTGCTGGTTAACCGTGATGACACCGTCGGGCAGCGCGTGAGCTGCATTGCGGAAACCCAGCAGGGAGCTGCTGAGCATCTGCTGCTGGCGTTCATACAGTTTGAGGTTGCGATAGATGCGGGACCCGAGCTCGTCCCACCAGTCGCCTAGACGCGGCGCATTGTCCAGCCGCATGTCGGCTACCCAGTCTTTCAGGCGCTGGGCGGCCAGCGCCTGACGGCCGAGGATGAGCAACACCAGACCAACGATGAGCACCATCGCGGCATCCGGGCCCCACAACAGGCGGGCGATGAAAGCAATGCCGGCAAAGAGACAGCCTTTCCACAGCATGCGCATGAAGACGTCAACCATGGGCGGCATTGTAAGCGTTAAAGTCTGATTGTCCTACTGTTGTGGCGGGGTGCACCTGTGGACAGGTGTCCACGCGTACGTCTTTTGTGCGGTTATTCCCGCAGAGCCTGTCATCACTGTCGGACCTGCAGTTCAATCCGTTCCGTCATTTTCGCCCGGGGAGGCGCAGAATCGGTAACCGGCACCGCGAACAGTCTCGATGTGCTGGTCATGTCCGGACGGCTGCAAGGACTGGCGAAGGCGGCGGATATGCACATCCACGGTTCGTTCTTCTACAAAGACATGGTCGCCCCAGACCTGGTCGAGCAACTGGGTGCGACTGTGCACACGCTCGGGTCTCGTCATGAAAAAATGCAGCAGCCGAAACTCGGTGGGGCCCAGGTCCAGCGGTCGGCCGTTGCCCACCACGCGGTGGGTGGCCGGGTCTATCATCAGGCCGGCAATATTGACCTGATCATCCGTCAGTTGAGGTGCCCGGCGGCGCAGCACGGCCTTGATGCGGGCCTGCAGTTCGCGGGGAGAGAAGGGCTTGGTGATGTAGTCGTCTGCGACGGTTTCCAGTCCGGTGATCTTGTCATCTTCGCTGCTGCGGGCGGTTAGCATGACAATCGGCACGTCCTTGGTGCGCTCGTCGCGCCGCAACTGTTTGGCCAGTTCAACCCCTGAGACGCCCGGCAGCATCCAGTCCAGCAGGATGATGTCAGGCAGTTCCGCATTGATCAGGGTTTGCGCCTGGAAGGCATCGGCGGCGCGCAGCACCTTGTGACCAGCATGGGTCAGATTGACGGCGATTAATTCGGCGATGGCCGGTTCGTCTTCTACAACAAGGATCGTGCTGCTCATAGGGGTGCCCGGTTTTGATGAGATGTCATTGACGTGTCACATTACGCCGAATGTGTGACATTAATATGACAGAGAAAAGGGCGTCCGGTTGAATTGGCTTGAATTGTTCGGCTTAGCCGTTGCGCCGGATTGCCCTGTGTAAACCAGCCGGGGTCGCCCGATCCGTCCCGCCGGGCGTGTAATCCCTTCGCCATGGGGTACACTCTGACGTTGTCGTTTCATGCAGTCGCAGGAGGTCAGTCATCATGGCAGGATTGGAAGCCGGTACCCCAACCCCCGTTCGCATTGTTGTCCATCAACAGTCCCGCCGTCTGGAGGTGGAGTTTGATGACGGCAAATGTTACAACCTGCCCATGGAACTGATGCGCGTCTATTCGCCGTCGGCAGAGGTGCGCGGGCATGGCCCCGGGCAAGAGGTTCTGCAGGTAGGCAAGCGTGATGTGGGCATCACCCAGGTTGAACCTGTGGGTGTTTACGCCATACAGCCCACGTTCACTGATGGCCACGACTCAGGCCTGTACTCGTGGGATTACCTATACTGGCTGGGCGAAAACCAGGAGCAGCTGTGGGGCGATTATCTGCAACGGCTTGAGCAGGCCGGTGCCAGCCGCGACCCGGATGCACCGCAGAACATCCGCTTTGCACCGGCGCCTTCGGGTGGGTGCGGTAGTCATCATTGAAGCAGATTCAGGCAGGACAGATTCATGGCCAACACACATTTCGGTTTCAGCACCGTTGATGAAGCAGAAAAAGCCCGCAAAGTGGCAGGCGTTTTCGATTCGGTAGCCAGCAAGTACGACATCATGAACGATGTGATGTCCGGCGGCATGCACCGTATCTGGAAGGCCTCCGCCATCCGTCAGGCTGCCGTGCGACCCGGTATGAGGGTATTGGATATTGCTGGCGGTACTGGCGATCTGGCGCGTAAATTCATGGATCTGACAGGTCCGCGCGGCGAGGTCTGGCTGACCGACATCAACGAATCCATGCTGACAGTCGGTCGCGACCGTCTCACCAATGAAGGTCGCCTGCCGCGCGTGGCGCTCTGCGACGCAGAAAAGCTACCGTTCCCTGACGATTATTTTGACCGGGTGACCGTGGCCTTCGGCCTGCGCAACATGACGCACAAGGACGTGGCGTTGGCCGAAATGCGCCGGGTGGTCAAACCCGGTGGTCGCGTGCTGGTGCTGGAGTTCTCCAAGGTCAATCCCTTGCTGGCGCCAATCTACGACGCCTATTCGTTTCAGGTGCTGCCCAAAATGGGCGAAATCATTGCAAACGACCGCGAAAGCTACCGCTATCTGGCCGAAAGCATCCGCATGCACCCCGACCAGGAAACCCTGAAAGCCATGATGCTGGGTGCGGGCTTTGACCGCGTGGACTACTGGAACTACACCGCAGGGGTCTGCGCCCTGCACCAGGGCGTCAAGCTGTAAGGGAGAGCAGACCCGGACAATGAGGGCACTTGCATTTCCGCCTCGCGGAAACAGCAGGAGTGTGGCTTGTGGGTGTGTGCCTTGCTTGTCTCTGTTCCATAAAATCGAACATTCTATCCATTTCTATCAGGTGTTTTCTGCAGAATGCTTGAATTATCCTGATCTGGTCTCATCTGACAGGTGTCAGTTGATCGGTCCCTTCCGGAGTCTTCACATGCGATATTCATTGTCCTCCCTGCCTTCGTGGCGCAATTCCACTGCCGTGGCCATGGCCGTGCTGATCGTGGCCGCCTCCATGCCTGACTTTGCCTGGGCTGCCAAGCGACTCGGCGGCGGCAGTTCAGTCGGCCGTCAGCAGTCCGGCATCACGCAGCGCAAAGCCGAGCCCATGCAACGCAATACCAACAACGCCGCACCGGCCCAGCAAGCTGCACCGACAGGCGCAGCGCCCGGTACGCCAGCCAGTCCGGCAGCCGCTCCCGGTGCAGCCGCCGCCCCCGCTGGTGCGGCGGCTCCAGCCGGCGCAAGCGGTGCTGCAGCCAGCCCGGCCGCAGCTCAGCGTCCGGCCGCATCCCCAACACCTGCAGCGCCTGCGCAGCAGCCCGCCCGCAACCGCTGGCTGGGACCCCTGGCGGGTCTGGCCGCCGGTATCGGTCTGGCAGCGCTGTTCTCGCATCTGGGTTTGGGTGACGAACTGGCCTCTTTCATGAGCTCTTTCCTC
Organism: Burkholderiales bacterium; assembly: GCA_005788065.1. Lineage (GTDB taxonomy): Bacteria > Pseudomonadota > Gammaproteobacteria > Burkholderiales > Burkholderiaceae_B > SXZD01. The sequence goes on along the minus strand of SXZD01000022.1, from coordinate 12,664 downwards.
ATCATCGCGCTGGTCGCTTTTGCGGGTATCTTCCTGTTCCGCATGCTGACCCGTTCCCGCCGACAGTCGGTTGATCAGGGTGGGGACTACGCCTACGCCGGTTCAGCTGGCACATCGGGTTCCGCATCGGCTGGCAACAGCAGCGCATCAGCCGGCGGTTGGCAGCGTTCGGAGCCTGCTTTCAATACCGAACCGGTGCAGCGTACGGCATCGCCTTTCAACGGATCTGCCGCGCCGTTGGGCTCGGAGCTGAACGTCTACGGTCAACCGGTTGCATCCCTGGGGCATGCTGAGGGTCATTCATCTGCATCGCATGCACCGGCAGCGCCCGCTGGCTTTGGCGCAACGCAGTCTGCCGACATCCCGCTGATCGACCTGCCCGATGGTTTCGATACAGCCGGTTTCCTGCGCGCTGCGCGGGGTGTGTTCGTCAAGCTGCAGGCGGCCAACGATGCCGGTGATATCCATACGCTGCGCGAATTTGTGAGCGATGAACTGCTCGGCATTTTCCAGGACGAGATCGCCCGACGCGGCGGCGTCGCTCAGAGCGTCGAAGTGGTGTCGCTCGAATCCGAACTGGTTGCCTACGAGCGTGACTGGGATGAGCACATCGCCTCGGTTGTGTTCACCGGCAGCGTCCGCGAAGAAGCGGGCGGTCAGACCGAGCGCATCGAAGAGGTCTGGAACCTGTCGCGTCCCGTTCGTCAGTCCGGCGGCTGGACACTGGTGGGCATTCAGAGTCTCTGATCACATTCTCGGTTACACTTTCACGTCGCGTTGCTCACATTGGGGTAGAAGCCCCGGTGTGAGTCGCGCGAACGATGATTCAAAGGCGTGGCTTGCATGCCCCGCTATCCGGAGAGTGAACCGACATGGCCCAAAACCCGGTCGCCAACCTGTTTGGCGTACTGAACCAGTTTATCCGTCCCCTGCAGCAGGAAGGCGTCGGTGCGCTTTCCAATCCGGGCGTGTTTCTGGCGCCCGTCATCAATCACTTGCTTGCACGCGACGCCGACTGCCAACGCCGATTGCGTCAGCAGGCCGGTAAAGTGCTGGAGTTGCGCGCCGAGCCTATCGTTACCCGACTGTTCATCAATGCCGCAGGTCTGTTGGAGGCTGCGGGTTCGGGCACAGCGCCCAACACCACCATATCCGTTCCGCTGGCTGATGCCATGAACGCGCTGCGTGACCGTCAGCGTGCCATGGCCACCACGCGCATCGAAGGCGATGTGGAACTGGCGGCGACATTGTCGTATCTGGTGGAGCATCTGCGCTGGGACCCCGAAGACGATCTGGCCTCCATCATTGGAGATACCCGCGCTGTCATGCTCATGCGGTTTTTCAGTCAGTTTGCACAAGGTGTGGTCGATACCGGTAACCGGTTTTCTGCCATGTCGCGCGAATATGTGGTCAACGAGCAGAATCTGGTGGTCACGCGTCCTGAACTGGATCAGTTCGCAGATCAGGTCCGCATCCTGCGCGACGACTGCGCCCGTCTGGAAAAGCGGGTAGAGCATTTGGGAGCCGCACCGCAGCCCAAGGCGGACGATATGCGGGGCGGTGCATGAGGTTTTTGCGCCTGCTGAGAATCCTTTCTGTCATGCGGCGTTATGGTCTGCATGAAATGATTGTCGACACCATCGACCATCCGCTTCTGTGGCGCCTGTTTCATATTTTCAGCTCAAGCCGCGCCTACAGCATGCCCCGCGGCGAGCGTCTGCGGCGTGCGCTCGAAGATCTAGGTCCCATCTTTGTGAAGTTTGGGCAGTTGCTGTCTACCCGTCGAGACCTGTTGGCACCGGATATCGCCGATGAGTTGGCCTTGCTGCAGGACCGTGTTCCGCCATTCCCCAGTGAAACCGCCATTGGTCTGATTGAAACGGCGCTGGGTCGCCGCATCGAAGACATGTTCCTCGATTTCAGCGCAGAGCCCGTAGCCAGTGCGTCCATCGCACAGGTGCATTTTGCGACCTTGCGCTCTGGTCCCAATGCTGGGCGACAAGTGGCAGTCAAGGTGCTGCGACCCGGTATGGCAGACGTCATCGGCAAAGACCTGGCGCTGATGCGTGTGGGTGCGCGGGTGCTGGAAAAAATTTCCAAAGACGGACGCCGCCTGCGCCCGCGCGAAGTGGTTGCCGAGTTTGATACCTATCTGAACGACGAACTCGACCTCATGCGCGAAGCGGCCAACGCCTCGCAACTGCGTCGTAATTTTGCGCCGGGCACTGCAGACGGTTTGCTGCTGCGCGTACCTGAGATGTATTGGGAATATTGCTCGACCAGCGTGATTGTCATGGAGCGCATGTTCGGTGTGCCCATTTCGCAAATCCCCACGCTGGTGGAGAAGGGCGTGGACTTGAAAAAACTCTCGCGCCAGGGCGTGGAGATCTTTTTCACGCAGGTGTTTCGCGATGGTTTTTTTCATGCCGACATGCACCCGGGCAATATCTATGTCGGTGTTGAAGGACCGGATTTTGGTCGTTACATCGCGCTGGACTTCGGCATTGTGGGTACGCTGAGCGACACTGACAAACATTACCTCGCACAAAACTTCATTGCGTTTTTCCGGCGCGATTACAAACGCGTGGCAGAGCTGCATGTGGAGTCGGGCTGGGTGCCAGGCGAAACTCGCATCGAGGCGCTGGAGGCGGCCATCCGCTCGGTCATTGAACCCTTCTTCGACAAGCCGCTCAAAGACATTTCGCTGGGCTTGGTGTTGATGCGCCTGTTCCAGATTTCGCGCCGCTTCAATGTGGAAGTGCAGCCCCAGTTGGTGCTGTTGCAGAAAACGCTGCTCAATATTGAAGGCCTGGGCCGACAGCTCGATCCCGATCTGGACCTGTGGGTCACCGCCAAACCCTTCCTTGAAAACTGGATGAACGAGCAGATTGGCTGGAAAGGTTTCCAAAGCCGCATGACGTGGGAAGCCACGCAGTGGGCAAATATTCTGCCGGCCATTCCGCGGCTGGTACATCAGAATCTGACCCGCAACAACGGGCAAGTGGACCGGCAACTCGAAGTGCTGGTTCAGCAGCAAAAGCGCCTGACACAGGCGGTAGGGTTGATGTTGCTTGTGGTGCTGGCGGCCTTGGGTGTAGCGGTATTGCCCTTGGTACAGCAGTTTTTGTGAATCGGATGGTGGGTGTGAGCACCCCCGATTGAATCGGAGACGAAGCGATGTTGCTCGGCTTTGTGGTTTTGTATCTTGTATTGTCCATCGGTATTGGCCTGACCGCTGCCATGCGCGTGAACACGGCCAAAGACTTTGCAGTGGCCGGTCGTGGTTTGCCATTGCCGGTTGTGACCGCTACCGTGTTTGCCACCTGGTTTGGGTCTGAGGCCGTACTTGGCGTGTCAGCGCAATTTGTTCGTGAAGGCTTGCAAGGCGTGGTAGCAGATCCGTTCGGATCCAGCATGTGCCTGATGCTGGCCGGCCTTGTCTTTGCCAAACGCCTGTATCGGTTGAACCTGCTGACCATCGGTGACTACTATCACCAGCGCTATAACCGTGCGGTGGAAGTGCTGTGTACCCTTTGCATTGTGGCGTCCTATCTGGGTTGGGTGTCCGCACAGATCAAGGCACTGGGCTTGGTGTTCAATATCGTGACCGACGGTGCCATTTCGCAGGAAACCGGCATGATTCTGGGCGCAGCCATCGTGCTCACCTACACCACCTTCGGCGGCATGCTGTCGGTGGCCGTGCTGGACTTTGTGCAGATGTCGGTGATTATGGGTGGCATGCTGTACATCGCTTATGTGGTCAGTGGTCTGGCCGGTGGTGTCGATACGGTCGTGACGCACGCATGGAATGCCGGCAAGCTCGATTTCTTCCCGGACGCTGACTGGAAACTGTGGGTACCGCTTTTGGGAGCGTGGATGACGATGATGCTGGGCTCCATTCCCCAGCAGGACGTATTTCAGCGCATCACGTCTGCCAAAGATGAGCAGACGGCAGTGCGCGGCTCGGTGCTGGGTGCATCCATCTATCTGCTGTTTGCCTTTGTGCCGATGTTTCTGGCGTATTCGGCCACATTGATTGATCCGGCCAAGTTTGGCGGCATGGTTGAAACGGACTCGCAGATGGTGCTGCCCTCGCTCATTCTGGCGCACACGCCGATGGTGGCGCAGATCATTTTCTTTGGCGCGCTGCTATCGGCCATCATGAGCTGCTCGAGTGCAACGCTGCTGGCACCCTCTGTTTCATTTTCAGAAAACATCGTGCGCGGTTTTTATCCGAACATGAGCGACAAGACCTTCCTGTTGGTCATGCGTTTGGTGATTGTGTGTTTTGCAGCAGTGGTGCTGATGTTTGCCTTGGGCACCAATTCTTCCATTTTCGAAATGGTAGAAAGCGCATACAAGGTCACACTGGTGGCAGCATTTGTACCGCTGGCCTTCGGCATTTTCTGGAAGCGGGCCAGCACGCAGGGCGCCTTGCTGGCCATCGGTTTCGGCCTTGTCACATGGCTGACATGTGAAGTGCTGGAGCCCAGCGACGTGTGGCCTGCGCAGATATTGGGTTTGGGTGCGGCGATAGTGGGTATGCTTCTGGGCTCGCTGATGCCGCAGCGCATTGGCGGTGGCAGGCCGCATGAAGCGGCTGTGATGCATCACGGTCATGCGCATGCAGGGCATCATGCAGCAGCACATACGCACCATGCAACGCCCACACATCATCACAAGAAATGAGAGAAATCTGTCATGTCCTATCTGACCATTGAAGACACCATCGGCAATACACCTTTGGTGCAACTGGTCCGCATTCAGTCCGACATCAACCGCGAGCGCAACAACGTGGTGTTGGGAAAGCTGGAGGGTAATAACCCGGCCGGTTCGGTGAAAGACCGTCCGGCCATCTCCATGATCAAGCAGGCTGAATTGCGTGGTGACATCAAACCGGGCGATACGCTTATTGAGGCCACCAGTGGCAACACCGGCATTGCATTGGCTATGGCCGCTGCCATTCGCGGTTATCGCATGGTGCTGATCATGCCCGAACATTTGAGCATCGAGCGTCGGCAGACCATGCGTGCGTTTGGCGCAGAGATTGTGCTCACCCCTGAGAAGGGCGGCATGGAATATGCCCGCGATCTGGCCGACAAAATGCGCGATGAAGGCAAAGGGGTCATCCTTGACCAATTTGCCAACCCCGATAACCCGCTGGCGCATTTTGAAACGACAGGTCCGGAGATCTGGCGCGATACACAGGGGCGTGTAACCCACTTTGTCAGTGCCATGGGTACCACGGGGTCCATCATGGGTGTGTCGCGTTATCTGAAAAGCCAGAATGAAGGCATCCAGATTGTCGGTGCGCAACCGAGCGAGGGTTCTCAGATTCCCGGCATCCGCAAATGGCCTGAAGCGTATATGCCGCGCATCTATGACAAAGCGCGCGTGGACCGCGTGGAAAATGTATCGCAGGCCGATGCAGAAGTAATGGCGCGCCGCATGGCGGCCGAAGAGGGTATCTTCTGCGGCATATCGGCTGCCGGTGCGTGTAAGGTTGCAATGCGCGTGTCGCGCGAAGTGGAGAACGCCACCATTGTGTTCATTGTGTGCGATCGGGGTGACCGATATTTGTCTACGGGTGTGTTTCCGGGGTGAGATTCGCCGCTGGCTCAATCTGCAGGCCGAATATAAGTGCGAACAGCACGCCGATTGTCCGAGAAAGCCATTTTGCAGCGTATCAGGCCGTACAAGCGTGTGAGCGACTGGGCGTTCGGTGAGGTATTGTTTTCAACCCTGCTCAGTTGATCCTGGCTTTACGCAACGCCCTATGTGTCCGCAGGATTCCCAGATCACAATCTATTTTGGCAATTTCCATGTGCAGCAGCGCCTTTTGGTTTTTTACGTTCTGCAGTTTTTCCTCACTCAGCGCCACATCTGATTTTCTGAGACTGAACATCTTTTTGAGTTGAAGATAGTCGGCATGTTTTTTCTGGTCTGCTGCATCAGAAAAACGCAAGGCTTCAATTTTTTCATGCGTGTTGGGCAGATTTTCAAATTTTGAGAGCGCATGACGCACGATACTGCGCAACGACTGAGATGTTGCTGCCAGAGCGTCTTTTTTCGTCAGAATTTCTTTTTTCAAATCGAATTCCAGCATGCTCAGCGCGTCGCTGTCAGCTTGAAGTCGTGCGCGCCGGCTCTCTGCGCGTTGGATGGCTTGATTGAGTTGACGTTGGTCAAGGGTGGAAAATTCTGCTTTGACAGGGTGCGCCAGATGATCGGCATCGGTCTTTCTGAAAGCAGTTGCATTTTGTGCATTTTGTTCGTTTGACGTGTGGCCGCGCCATGCCGCGCCTGCCCGGTTCAGTTGTTTTCCGGCCTCTGCAAGCAGATGGCTTGCCGCTGCCCTTGCGCGTTCAGAGGCATCTTGCGCCAGTTGTTTGGCCGTGTCCGGCACTTTTGACAATGGCGCCTTGATGGCATTTGAGCAGCGCTGAATATGCGCGCCCAGTTTTTGAAATTTCAGCATTCCACCTTCCGCGTGTCAGTCAGTGCTATTTGAGTGGAAGCGGTGTCCTCATTGGTTCCTTTTTTTAATGAATTCCACGCGGGTAAGTCCGGTCTGCCCGCGAGCGCAGGGTTCGATCCACCTGTGGCCCTCCCACCAACCACCGATCTCCATCGCCAACTGAAAACCCACGCTGGTACGGATGTCGCACTGGGGTTAGCATAGGCATGCCAATCACTTGCTGCCTGCCGGAGATTCCGCCCTATGTCCGTACGTGCCGTTCTTGCCCGTGTTGCGCTCACTGTGTTTTTCTTGATGGTGATATTGGTCGCCGTTTTGACGGTCAATACCCTGCGGCAGGGTTCGCGGCAAATCAGAGTGGAAGCTGTTTCACCTCCACAGATCGATGCCGACGCAGCCGCAGCAAAACTGGCTGTCGGTGTGACCTTCCAAACCATTTCCAGACCATTTGACCCCACGGCCAGCGCAGCGGAATTTGCCAAGCTTCACTTGCATCTGCAGCAAAGCTTTCCGACGGCGCACAAGGTGCTTCAACGTGAAGTCATCGGCGGATCAGGTCTGCTCTATACATGGCAGGGCAGTGACGCACAATCGATGCCGATTGCCTTGCTGGCGCATCAGGATGTGGTGCCTGTCGCACCCGGCACCGAGGGGGATTGGCAGGCAGAGCCGTTTTCCGGAGCGATCAAAGACGGTTTTGTGTGGGGGCGCGGCGCATGGGACAACAAGGGCAATCTGTATGCCATGCTGCAAGCCGTCGATCTGTTGGCGCAAAGCGGTTTTCAGCCGCGACAGACGGTCTACATCATCGCCGGGCATGATGAAGAGGTGGGCGGTCAACTCGGTGCAAAAGCCATTGCACAGTTGCTCAAATCCCGGGGTGTGAAACTGGACTTCATCATGGATGAAGGCTTGTTGATCACCGAAGGCATCATGCGCGGTCTTTCGCAGCCTGTGGCCCTGATCGGCATAGCAGAAAAGGGCTATCTGTCGGTGAGTCTGCAAGCTACTGCAGTGCCGGGGCATTCGTCCATGCCGCCGACGCAAACGGCCATCGGTAACATGAGTCGCGTATTGGCAGATTTGGAACGCAAACAATTGCCTGCGCAATTAAGCGGTATTGCACGCGAAATGCTGGAAACCATTGCGCCGGAAATGCCGTTTTTCAACCGCGTGGTGCTGTCCAATTTGTGGTTGACCGCGCCCTTGGTGCGCGCGCAGTTTGAAGCCAGTCCCAGTACCAATGCGCTGATACGCACCACCACGGCGCTGACCATTTTCAATGCCGGCAATAAAGATAACGTGTTGCCAGGCCGTGCAGATGCCACCGTGAATTTCCGTTTGCTGCCGGGGCAGTCGCCAGAGGATGTGCTCGCTCATGTGAAGCGCACCATTGCCAGCAATGCGATTACCGCAACACAGTCGTCAGATTTTTATTCGCCGTCCACCGTGTCGCCCACCACGTCGACTTCTTACGCGCTCATCCAGCGTACGGTACGCGAATTGTTTCCCGGCACTATCGTTGCGCCAGGTTTGATGTTGGGGGCAACCGATGCACGGCATTTTGTGGATATCTGCGACCGTGTGTACCGATTCTCGCCAATCCGCGCGCGGCCTGAAGATCTGCCGCGCTTTCATGGCAACAATGAGCGTATCTCAATCCGCAATTATGTCGAGCTGATTCAGTTTTATCGGCAGTTGATATTGAATTTGAATGCGACGGGCGGTTGAGCGGGCTTATTGGCCTGGTGGACGCGTTGTTGGCGTGTCGTTGGCGTGTCGTGAGAAATGCCGCCCCTTCATCCCCCCTTCACCGCGCTTTCAGCGCCCCTGAATATCCGTCGTTCAGCGTCTGCAAGAAAGCCACCACGTCGTCAATCTCGCTGTCGTTGAGCACGGGCGTGCCTCCGCGCACATTGTTGTACGGTACCTCTTCGGTGTTCACATTGCCTTTGTAGCGTTGTGGCAAGTCGTCGTATACGTTCACCTTGCCATCTGAAGCGCGTGCGTAAAATTTTTCGGGATGCGTGTCGCGCTGAACATAAAAGGCCACGGCCTCCCTCAGCGTCTTGAATTGTCCATTGTGAAAAAACGCCTGCCGCAAGGCCACATTGCGCAGTGACGGTACCTTGAACAGTCCGCACAGTTCGCTGCGGTCCACCAGGTCTCCGGTGCTGCGTGCACACAAGCCCAAGTCAAAGTACAGCGGGTTGGCATTGCCCTTCAGTTCTGCATTGCGGGAAACGGCCAGACTGTCGTAGGTGAAGTCGGTAAACAGCGGCGGCTTGCCGTTTTCTCGCACGTCGGCGGGGTGACAGGCTGCGCAGTTACCTTTTTCCGGGTCTTTGAACAGTGCGAGACCGCGCTGCTGCGCATCGGTGAGCGTGGCCTTGCCCTGTAAAAACAAATCGTATTGGCTGTTGTAAGGCCTGAAGATCGGGTCTTCAAGTTGGTAGGACTGCAAGGCCTTTGTCACAGCCGCCAACGTGGCATCGGGTTCCAAAAAAATGTCGCGTCCGAATGCGGCCTGAAAGCGCGCGGCATAGCTCGCTTTACCCAGTTTGTCGGCCAGTGCAGCAGGGTTGGGAAGCGCCATTTCAACGGCATTGAAAAACGGACCTGCTGCCTGTTCAGCCAGTGTATTGGCGCGCCCGTCCCAGAAGAAACCGCCGGCTGCTTTACCTTCCGCGTTGAAATGAAACGGCGGCGTTTCGTTCAGGTAGCGGATGGATGGTGCCGTGCGTGTGCCTTGCAGATTGAGCATGGCACCTCCGAATTGCGCGGGCAGCGCGTTGGGCTGCGCATGCCCGGCCGATGCAGCGTGGCAGGTGGCGCACGACATAGCGCCTGAGGCCGATAAGGACACGTCATGGAACAGCAGTTCGCCGATTTGTGCAGTCTCGGACAATGCAACTGCGTCGGGCTTTTTGTTGCTGCAGGCGGTTAGCACCGCACAGGTCAGCATCAGGCTGATCAACGCAGCCACAGACATTGCACAGCGAAGAACCGTAGCAAAGAGTGTTCGGTTGCTAGGCATGATTCAAATGAGAATTACCGATTTTTGTTTGACGGGTTTGAGGGAAACAGTCGTCCCATTGTCGCTTATCCCGGTTTCTCCGCAAAGCAACTACGTCCGTCAGACCCAAGGTCCATCAGGCGTTTTTGACACTCAGGTTCTGCGCTTGTTGCCCACGCTGCTGGCCGCCGGGTTGTTCGGCGCCATGGGTGTGATTTGCGGCAATTGGGCCGGTGGCGGTGGCATGACCTGAACGGGTTCTGCCAGCGGTGACGGGCTGTTGCTTGTCGCGCCGGTGGATGCGGGTGTGCTGCCAGAGCCCGACAGGCCGGTAGGCACGATGGCTGTGGATGCCTTGCCGCCCGCAGGCTTGGAACTGGTTCCGGCTGCTTCAGCCTGCAGCAATTTGCGCTCATCCCACCCCAAGCGCAGGTTCTGCGCCAATTCCATGACCGACATGCCATAGAAGTTGGATCGGTTGTAACGCGTGACAGCATAGAAATTGCGCCCACCCAAGCGATATTCGGTCTGCTCAAGCCCTGTCGGCAAGTCGATTAGACTGAGCAAGTCGGCATCTCCGGGCATTTCGCCCAGTGCAGACGGGGCCGCCACGATTCCCTTTTCCTGCAGTTGCTGGCGGGACAGGCGGGGAATGATGCCATCGGCAACCATCTGCCCCGCAAATTTGCGGCTGCCTTCATCTGCCTCTACGGTGGCGCCGCTGTACCAAAAGCCATTTCTCACCCAGCCGTGTACTTTCAGGAAGTTGCCCACGCTGGCAATGGTGTCTGCGGAGGAATGGAACAGGTCGATCTCGCCATCGTTGTTGCCATCAACTGCAAAGCGACGCCATGAACTGGGCATGAACTGCCCCATACCGATGGCACCGGCAAACGAGCCCCTGACCTCAAGCGGGTTCAGTCCGGTTTCGCGGGCCAGAACAAAAAACGATTCCAGTTCACCGCGAAAGAACTCGGAACGGTTGCGCGGCGCTGGCGGGTAGTCGAATGCCAAGGTGCTCAAAGCATCTATCGTACGGAAATTGCCCGTATGACGCCCGAAAATGGTTTCGATGCCGATGATGGCCACGATGATCTCGGCCGGTACGCCGTAGCGGTCTTCGGCTTGCTTGAGGGTCTGTTCGTGCAGTTCCCAGAAACGCAGACCCGACTTCAGGCGCATGCTGTCGACGTGGTTGTTGCGGTACTTGGTCCAGTTGCGTGCACCGGGTTGCGACGGGGGCACGATGGCCTTTGCAACGGCGGGTTGGTAACGGGCTTGCTGAAGTGCTTCCAGCACCTGTCCTTCGTCGAGTTGGTGTCTCGAAGCGATGTCGCGGGCAAACATCCGCACTACATCACGGTTCTGGTAAGTGGGAACAGGGCCTTGCGGAGCCGCTGCGACGGCGGGTGCCTTGCGCACAGCGGTCTTGACCGCGTTGGCGCCAGCAGGCTTGGCAGCCTTGGGGTTGGATGCGGCAGGTGCGGGTTTGGCGCTGGCTGTCTTGGCTGGTGAAGATTTGCGGTTGTCGTTCGGGCCGGCGTGGGCGTGCAGGCTGGTAATTCCCGCTGAAAGACCCAAGGCCAGCAAAATGAACGTGTGCGGCGCGGTGTGTTTGAACTGAGGCATGATATCTGAGTGAACCTTTTATCCGTATTGTACCTGCGTCATAATCAAATCCATGACAACAGCACTGATTTCTCATCCGGCGTGTGTTCGGCACGACATGGGCAATGGACACCCGGAATGCCCGCAGCGTCTGGCCGCCATCAGCGACCAGTTGATCGCCAGCGGGCTTGATCCGTTTCTGGTTCATGTGGATGCGCCCGAAGCCACCCTGCAGGAGATGGCGCGCGTGCATCCTGCCCACCATGTCATGGAGGTGCTGGAGTCCGCGCCTGACAGTGGTTATGTGGCGCTTGACCCGGATACGCTGATGAATCCGCATACACCTCAGGCAGCCCTGCATGCGGCTGGTGCCGTTATCAAGGCGGTGGACATGGTCGTCAATGGGCAAGCCGACAATGCTTTCTGCTCGGTGCGCCCCCCCGGTCACCATGCCTGTGCGTCTCAACCCATGGGGTTCTGCTTTTTCAACAACGTGGCGGTGGGCGTTCGGCATGCCCAGACGGCCTACGGGCTCAAGCGTATTGCGATCATTGACTTCGATGTGCACCACGGAAACGGTACGGAAAATGTGTTTGCGGGTGACAAAAGCGTGCTGATGTGCAGCTTTTTTCAACACCCTTTCTATCCGGGCAGCGGGGCACAACCTGCCGGCGACAACATGATCAACACGCCTGTACCCGCCGGTACAGGTGGGGAGACCATTCGTGAAATTGTGGAATACAGTTGGCTTCCTGCGCTGGAACGTTTCAAGCCGCAGATGATTTTCATATCGGCCGGCTTTGATGCCCACCGGGAAGACGATCTAGGGCAATTGCGGTTGGTTGAAGGCGACTATGCGTGGATGACAGTCCAACTTCGCGACATCGCCCGCCGCTATTGCAATGGGCGCATGGTGAGCGTGCTGGAGGGGGGCTACAACCTCAGCGCCCTGGGGCGAAGCGTGGCAGCGCATGTCAGGGTGCTGGCAGGGCTGGATTGAGCCAACAGGCTTAAACAATAACAAACAAAGTACAACTCAAGGAGTCCAACATGGCAACAGAGCAGGGCAGTGTTCACACAACGGATGCCCCCCTCGTTTTGAGAGAATCACAAGGTGCCGTGGTTCGGCTGACGCTGAACCGTCCGCAGCAGTTCAATGCCCTGTCGGTTGCCATGATGGACGCTCTGTCTGCCGAGCTGAAGCAGATCGGAGATGATGCGTCTGTTCGCGTGGTGGTCATTGCCGGTAGCGGAAAGGCTTTTTGCGCCGGCCATGACTTGAATGAATTACTGGCCCGTTCTGACACCGATGCCCAGCGGGCGCTTTTTGAGCAATGCGGGCGCTTGATGATGCAGATTCAGCGCTTGCCCCAGCCAGTTATTGCGCAGGTTCAGGGTGTGGCGACAGCGGCAGGTTGCCAATTGGTGGCCATGGCCGACCTGGCAGTGGCGGCTGACACAGCCCGTTTTGCGGTTTCGGGTGTGAATCTGGGGCTGTTCTGCTCCACGCCTGCTGTTCCTCTATCGCGCAATATCCATCGCAAGCAGGCCATGGAAATGCT
>SXZD01000244.1 GCA_005788065.1 Burkholderiales bacterium | reverse complement strand
CTATATGGACGTGGTGGCGCTGGCGCAGTGGGGGTTTGAGAATGCGGTAGCCACGCTGGGTACTGCCGTCACGCCCAACCATGTGCAACGGCTTTTCCGGCACACGGAGCGGGTGGTTTACAGCTTTGATGGGGATGCGGCCGGGCGCAAAGCCGCCTGGCGTGCCCTTGAAGCCAGTTTGCCCTACGCCACCGAGACGCGGCGCATCGAGTTTCTGTTTCTCCCGCCTGAGCACGACCCCGATTCGTTTATCCGCGAAATGGGGGCAGAGGCCTTCGAGACTGAGGTGTCGGGCGCGCAGCCCCTGTCCGTCTATCTGGGGCAGGAGATGGGGCGACGCAACCGGCTGGATCAGGTTGAGGGACGGGCGGCTGCGGTGGCCATGTTGAGGCCGCTGTTGCAGCAGGTGCCGCCCGGCGCTTATCGGGTGGCGCTGCTCGGTGCGCTGTCCGAGCCGCTGCGCTGTAGCCCCGCCGAGCTTGAACAGCAATTGGGCCTGCGCCGGGAGGGTGGTCCGGGTGCCATGCGCTACACGCCCCGACGTGACCGTGAGGATGGTGCAGCGGGTGGTGGGGCTGGGGGTGCAGGGGGTGGCCGCTCTTGGTCGGCAAGGGGTGCCGGTGGTGCCCGCATGTCCATGGGTAGGGCCGGTTTTGTGTCGCCGCAACGTCGTCTGGGGGCGCTGGTGCTGGCTGCCCCGCAGTTTGCGGGCTGCTGCGACACCTTGCGTATCTGCATGGAAACCGGTTTGTCGCAGCTGGACGAAACCAGTCAGAGCCTCTGTGTGTTGCTGGCAACGGTCATGGGGCTGCCGCCTGAGGCACAGTCCAATGTTGCCGCGCTCTGCGAGCGTTTCAGGGGCACCGTGCACGAGGGCTGGGTTGATGCTGTCTGGGCTGACGCCTGTGCGCTGGATGGGCAGATTGACTTCGAAACTGAAATCGAGTCTTTCATGTATCAATGTCTGGATGCCTGGTTGAACATAGAAATTGAGGCAGCGGTGGCGGCGGGTCTGCAGACAGAAGATCAGCAGGCCTATTACAGGGGGCTGACGGAAAAGCGCAGGGAGTTGAAAAATACCCGAAAAATTAAGGTATAATATAGGGTTCCATAAAATGCATCTCGATACAGTTGCCGAAGCGGTTGTCCTGCTTGCGTCGGGCTGGTCGCAAAATGCACCCGGTCGAATCCATGTTCAAGTTTCTAAACGCATTTCTCAATCCGACGGCCGGCAATACCCAAGCGCCCCAAGCGACGGGCAACGGCAAGCAGACAAATTCAGATCAAGAGGGCCACTCAGCAATGCCAAAGCGTAGCGAATCTACCGGTGTCGACCAACCCGCAGGCAAAGCCAAACCATCCGCCAAGGCATCAACCACATTGCAAGGCAAGGTCGATGGGGGCAAAGCAGAGCCCAAAAAGACCGATATCAAGAAAGCCGATGCCGCTAAAGTGACCTCCCAGCCCGCTGCCAAGACTGCAGACAAAGGCAAAGCCGCAACTATTTCTTCAGATTCAGCCAAAAAAACTGAACCTTCTACCCCCAATCGGACACTCAAGGGGTCGGCGCGTGTGTCTGACAGTATCGAGGTGGACGTCGTCGTGACTGACGCCGCCTCTGGTTCTGATGGCGCACAGCTGTCCGGCTCGTCCAAGTCGTCCGGGAAATCCGCTGTGAAACCGAGCTCCAAGAAAACCACTGTTACCGCTGAAAAGCCAGAGTCTGGCAAAAAACCTGCCACCCGCACCGTTGGTGCAACCATGACCGCCGCAGCTGCGCCTGCCGCCAGTGCAGTACCCGCCATTGCAGCGACTGCCGAAACCGGAGACGGTGGCAAAGGCAAGGCGCGTAAGGGTGCTGCCGTGAAGGGAGCCGTCGAGTCGGTTGCTTCCGCAGGTGGCAAGCGCACCAAGAAATCTGCCGCTTCCAAGCCGCAGGCCTCGGCTGGCGCTGGCGAGGGCGACGAATCACTCGAAGATATCGACAGCGAGTCTTCCTCCGGCACCCTGTCTGACGAAGTGCTGGAGAGCGACGAACTCGAAGGTGTGGAAGTCGAAGAGGTTGCGGCCAAGATTCCTGATGCGCCTGTGGGCAAGCCCAAGCGCAGCTCCAAGGCCAAAGAGCGTGCGCTCATCAACTCCAGTTACTTCACCCAGACGGCTGGCAGTGAAGAGGAAGTCGAAGTTCGCCGCAACCGCCTCAAAACCCTCATCAAACTGGGTAAAGAGCGCGGGTTCCTGACGTACGCCGAAATCAACGACCACCTGCCTGAAGACGTGGTCGACCCGGAAGCGATTGAAAGCATCATCTCCACGTTTGGCGACATGGGCATCTCGGTCTATGAACAGGCGCCCGACGCAGAAACCCTGCTGATGAACGACAACGCGCCGGTGGTCACGTCCGAAGACGACGCCGAAGAAGAAGCTGAAGCGGCGTTGTCCACGGTCGACTCCGAGTTCGGTCGTACCACCGACCCCGTCCGCCTGTACATGCGCGACATGGGCACGGTGGAGCTGCTGACCCGCGCAGGGGAAATCGTCATTGCCAAGCGCATCGAAGAAGGTCTGCGCGACATGGTGATGGCCATTGCCGAATGCCCCAGCACCATCAATGAAGTGCTGGACATGGGTACGCGCATCCGCGCAGGTGAACTGTCGGTTGACGATGTCATTGACGGCATCATCGACCCCACCATGGACGTCATGCCCGAGGCCACCGAAGAACTGCCGGTGGACGAAGAGGGTGGTGAAGAAGGCGGTGGATCGGGCCTGTCTGCCCGTCAACTCGAAGAACTCAAGCAGAATGCGCTGCAGGCCATTGACGCCATCAGCGTGGCATTCAGCGGCATGAAGGCGGCGCCCTATGGCTCGGATGCGTACCGCGCATCGCAGCAGCAGGTCGCCGACATGTTCATGACCATCCGCTTCACGGCCAAGTCGGTCGAGAAGCTGTGCGACACGCTGCGCGGTCAAATGGACAAGGTGCGCCGCATCGAACGCGAAATTCGCCGTATTGTGGTCGACCGTGTCGGCATGCCCGCCGAGCGCTTCATCGCCAACTGGCCCGGCAACGAAACCAACCTCGAATGGGTTGGCAACATGGCCAGTCAGGGCGAGTTCTGGGCCAGCGCCATCATGCGTCACCTGCCCTCCATCCAGGAGCAGCAGCAAAAGCTGATCGACCTGCAGCAACAGTTCGTTGTTCCGCTTGACGATCTGCGCGCCATTGCCAAAAAGCTGGAAAAGGGCGAGCGCAAGGCTCGTGAAGCCAAAAAGGAAATGATCG
>SXZD01000243.1 GCA_005788065.1 Burkholderiales bacterium | reverse complement strand
GCCTGAATGATGGGCAAGTGACATGAGCCGCAGGCCTCGCGCGCAATACGCAGGTCGCCGGGGTTCATGAAACGGATGAAGGCCGGGTCTTCCTTGTTCAGGCGTGCATAGGAGATTTCAGGGTTGCGTGACTGACCCCACATCGCCATGTCACGCGGCAGGATGTGCGCTTCTTCCATCACCTTGCGGTAAGCCGGGTCGCTGGTGTCATGTGGTTTGGCATCGGGCTTTGCATATTTGCCGTTCCATTTCACTTCAGGCTTGCCGCCGTGGCAGTCCACACAACCGAGCACCACGCCGGGGTTGGCGTGCATGGTGTGTCGGTCTGTCTCGGTATGGCAGGTCATGCAACCGTCGGACTTGGCTTTGGCCATGTCCTCGGATTGTGACTTGGGCGCAGGTGGGGCCATGGTGTAGGTGCGCTGCACATAGTGCGCTGCACCGCCGCCGGCATGTGCCTGCTGCTGTGGGGACCAGACCGAGTAGGTCGCCAGTGTCGCAAACAGGCCTGCGGCGGCCAGAAGGGCCGTGCGGTGTTTGCGGGTAAAGCTGAACAGTGAGCGATCTGACATGGTTCTTCAGAAAGTAAGGATGATGTTGACAAGAGCGGTGTGCAGGCTGCGGTTGGGGAACAACTGCTTGTAGCCTTCACCCGGTATCAGCTTGGATATGGATGCATTCACAATCACGTTTTGCGTGAAGAAAGGCCGGTATTGCGCGGCAAACGAGATGTCGGTGCCGATATCGCGATCTGGCGGCGCCTGTGTGCGCAGTACACCGAGCACGGTGGTATCGCGGAAGAACAGGCGGTTGACGTTTGCAATCAGACGCAGTTCGGGCTTCACATCAAAGTCGGCACCCAGACCGAACAGGGTCAGACCCGGGTTGATGAAGTTCGATTGGCCTTCGTCCTTGGATGTTCTCAGCGACGGAATCACGCCATTTCGGCCTGACAGACTCAGGCCGCCGCCACCGATCAGCGGAATCGGCTGGCGGATGAAAAAGCTGGTGTCGGCCCCCGCGAATTGCGGGTTCTCCAGAATCGCATCAAAACCGGTGGATTTGCCGTCAAACGGGTCATGGTCAGCCGAAGTGAACAACATGCTGCCGCGCACACGCGTCCAGCTGAAGTCTTTTGAAATCTCGGTGGCGTGGAACCAGCCGTCGATATCCTGAGGGCGCTGTGCAATCGGATGGGTGTCCGAAGAACCTTTGGCGATATAGGTTGACGTACTGACGTTCCAGGTGTCGAAGTGACCGTCGCCGCTGTAGCCGAAGTAGTTCACCTTGTAGCTGAAGAGCTTTTGCGCTCCGACTGGGGCGGGCCGTTCAAGGAAGCCGTTCTTGTTGAAATACAGCCCTTTGTTTTCGTTATTGCGGTTGTGCACGTAGGCCAATTGGCTGGTGAAACCGATGACGGGAAAGTCTTGACGGTACAGGTTGGCGATGAAGACATCATCGTCCCGCAGACCTTCCTGAACGTCGTTCAGACCCGTGTTGGTGTCTTTCTCTATGCGGCGGAACAGCCCGATGTTGTATTGGTACTGGTTATTGTCGCGGTTGCCGAACAGACGCACGCCGAAGGGCAGATCGTTGAACAGGAAACTGCGGAAATCCGCCGTGATGGGTTGAATGCCTACACGCAGTGAGTCGAAGTCAAAACGCTCTGACACGTTACGCAGGTGAACGTCAGCGAACAGTTCCTGTACCGCAAAGTGGTTGTCGGTGCGACGATGCCCGCGCAGTGGGTCGATGCGCAATGCACGGTCTTCATCCACACGCACGTTGTTGTAATTGAATACCGGAGCGAACTTGAATTCGTAATCTGGCGGACGGAACGTGGTGTTGCCCTTCACCAGACTGAAAGAGGTGATGAGCGTTTGTGCAAATATGCGCTGGCCATCACCGCCGAACTGGTCATTTTGTCCAGGAATGCGCGAGGTTACCGGAGCGGTGGGCGTGGGCAGGCGGCGGTATTCCAGCAAGGTGTCGGAAATGGCACCGAAATTGAAAAACCATTCGGGTCCCAATACATCGCCCAGTACCGGCAGGTCGCCTTTCAATGCATTTTGGTTGTAGGGGTCATACCAGGGAAACTTGAACCCGAGTGCCGACATCAGGCGCCATCGGTCCGGGATCGCCACAGTCTCACGTGGCAGGTTTGGGGCCGGTGGGGCCACCTGGTCATCACGTACGGCGGGCAGGTTGATGGTGGGTGTTACACCACCGGGTCGAGCCGCTTCCACTTCGGATGCGAGAGCGCCGGTTTCAGTCTGTGCCGGGCGGGTCTTGCCGGGCGCAGGTTTGGGCCATGCGGTAAAAGCTGCAATATTGGTGTCACCGAGGTTATCGACTTCAACCCGGATCCAGCCGGTATCGGGTCCCGTCATCGAGCCGCGAACGCCGACGCGCACCCAGTCGCCCACTTGCTCGAATGCATCCAGCAACTGGCCTTTGAACGCTTCAGAAATCACAGGAGCGGTGTCGTTGGCTTGTGCGCGGATCAACACCTTGGTGGTTTGAACCTGTACTTGCGAGACGCCTGCGGTTTTGGCGGCACCACCTTCGGCGCCGGATTCATCTGTGCTTGTGAAGTCTGCGACGGGCAGTAGCGCACGATAAGTGCCGGAAGCGGTTATCGAGAATGGAGCAGGGGTATCCGTGCTTGAAGACAAGAGCCCATCAATCTGTGGCGGAGCAAAGCTAACAGCAGGCTTAAGGTCTGCGGGGCCCGTTACGTCCTCAGGCAGCAGGTCAGCGCCTTGGGTGCTCAAAGACAGATCGCCTGTGGCATCGGCTGTCGACGCCTGATTGCTGCTGCGCTTGCTGTTTAATTTGCTGCCGGCCAGAGCAGGGCTGCCAGCCAGCGCGAGACACAGCGCGAGCGTCAAGGGTTTGAGCTGCGCTGGCGTGATGTATCTGCTGCGATGGGACCGGGTCATTTCATATACCTCTGCATACGTTTTGTTCGTTGCTGTCGGTGAATGGCGAGAATGGGCAGTTGACGTAACGAGACTTGGACGCATTGTTTTCAATGCTGTCGATTCGTCGTGGTTCTCCGGTGGGTCGATTCGGAGCATCAGCCGGAAGCGGATGCCGAATGGTAAGACCTGATCGTCTTGCGTTTTCAAGTCCGAGGAAAGAAATCATGTCATCTTGGTCGATACCGTCGCCGGAAATACCTATGCCGCCAACCAGAACGCTGACGCCGTTTGCGTCCGGACGATAAATCGGGAAGCCACCGGGGAAAATTTGCAGGCCATTTCGAATAGGTAGTTGCGTAGTAACGGCGGGGGTTCCTGAGGTGTTTTCAGGAGAGCAAGTTGTATCTGATCCTGAGCGGTTTGTTCTGGAGATGGTCGACAAAATTTTGCCTGCAACCAGGTCAAGCTGAAGACCGGTCGAAAATGGACTCCAATTTGTAAAGGGCCTTGAAAAAGGTCCCGTCACCGGTGTTGCCGGACCGTCCGGAAAGTAAGGGCGAGCGTAATTGCCAAAACCTCTGGCGGAAAAAGCTATGGTCCCATCGAATCCAGTGACAGAGGAAAAATCTGGGTTGTCGGTATATTTTCGTGCGTTTGGACCCGTGTTCGTTGTAGTGTCGATAAGTAGTTTTTGGGGGGCGGTAAGAGATTTGGACATGAACATGGCAGACCGCGCTTTTTGCAGAGATACGTCCGTGCCAAAAACAGGAGCGTCTGGCGTCCGTACAACGCCGAGAATGTTGCCTTCTGTATCAACGACCGAAATAGTGACCTGGATAGCAGAACTCAATGGAATGCGGATTTGTGCGCGGCCCCTGTTTGCAATTTCGTAAGCCTTATCCAGCAGGGTTGTGACTTCAGAGCTGATCAAGCGCAAATCTGAAGAACCGCTGGTGATCGCATTAGGCGCTGAACGCGGGGCATATCTGTTGTCCCGGAAGTTTCCGCTTGCCACCCCCAAGTCGTCCTGTTTGGTCAGCACAAATGCCTTGCGTGCAACCAAACTGCCACTGCTGAAGTCGCTGCTCTCAGCCTGTCTGTAACCTGAGGCGGTCACCCCATAAGGTGTTCCAACTTTGATATGACTTTCGACCATGTTGGTCGATGAGGGTGAGTAGTAGCCCGTGGACTCGGCGAACCGGTTTGGATCTAGAGTTGCATTTCCGCTAACAGGGACACCGTTTGTGTCTGTAAACAGCAAAAACGGCCCACCACCAGAAATACGGTTGCCCCGAATGGCTTCAGGAGCTTCAAACCCCTTGCTTGCAGACCATGCGATGATTTCTTCAGGATCAGCGTCTGTGTCGCGCGGATTAGGGTCGAGCGTGTAGGTGCCGTTCGCAGAGATGAATCCGATACCGCCGACGACCACTCCGTTTTTATACAAGGGAAATCCCCCCGGGTCTGCTGCCAAGCCTAGCGGGGATCTCTTTGGGCCTGCCGTGCTGCTTTGTCCTATGTCCCGGACGAGGTCACCACATGGAAGTTGGCTGAACTGCACGCCGAACAACGGTCCGCTGACTTCGTTGGTTTGTCCGGGATAAAAATGCTCTTGCACAATCAATGAAGCGGTACGCGTACTGAATGCGTTACCTGATGACGAAAGGTAAGCGCCAGTGATCGCTTTTGCGATGGCTGCGTAGGACTGTTTGACATCCGCGCCCTCCAGCCCGCCGGTAACTGCAGGGTTACGAGCGCTTGTGATACGGATATTACCGTCCGGATTATCGGTAGAGTAAACCGCAAGAACGTTACCAACCCTGTCCACAACAGCAAACGTCCCCAGCGTCGTTCCTGCTGCTTCAACGCCTTGCTTAAGAATACGCTCAACATCTGATTTGGTCAGACGAAACGGATCGCAGGCCGGTTCGGTTTCCAAGCCCGTGGTGCAACCAACCGGCGTCACTTGCGCCGCGCTCTCCGCCAGCGTCTGTCCCGGCGGCAGCGAACTTCCGCTGCCACCACCACCGCCACCACAACTCACGATACCCGCACCCATCAGCGCTGCGGTTAGTGCACCCACCGTCCATTTAATCGCCGGTTGTCCAAGCTTCAGATTTTCTTTTTTGACTTGCATGTGAATCAGATCTTTCCGTGTCATTTGCTGTGGTGCCGTATCAGCACCACAGCCATCCGTGCTGTTTACTTCTGCTCAGCCGTTTTGTGTACATAGACCAGCGTGGGCTTGCCGGTTGAGTCCGCGACCAGCGACTTTGACGCTGCCGCCGTCACCGCCGGCTTCTTGTCTTTTTCCTTCTCGTCCACATGGCCGGGCAGGTGGAAGCCATGGCAATAACCGCAATCGGAGGCAATCTTGTTTTTCACAGGCTGCTTGCCGACGTGACAGTCCTTGCAGCCCTCAATGCCCGGCATCAGCACATCGCTGGCCTTCTTTGAGTTGACTGCATCGTGGCAGTCAGTACAGGCCTGTTTGTCGTGCGCCTTGTGATTGAATCGCGCCTGAGGCATCCACGGATGTGCCGGTGTGACCGGTGCCACGGTGTACTGCGGCAGGTCAAAGCCGGTGGTCTTCATGTTGCCTGAGGCGGGACCCTTGCTGATTTCATGACAGACCAGACAGGCGGTTTTTTCAAACAGCTCTTTGGCCGCCAGTGTGGCGCGGGTCTTGGCATCGCCGCTGGTCACCAGCGGGGCAGGTGCGGGTTTTTTCTCTTCAGAGCCAGGGCGGATCACCAGGATGTCACCCTTGACCTGCATGGGTTCAGGCACCTTGTTGGCCACCACATAGCTGTAGAACTCGCGCAGGGTGCTCAGCACTTCTTCCACGCTGCCGTGAGGTACCTGGCGGTTCGACAGTGTCGGCTCAAAGCGCAGTTCATGGCAGGACTGGCAGTGATCCTTCATGTTCACTTCCTTGAAGGTGATACCCGTACCATCGCCGACGTGGCAGTCTGCGCACTTCATGATCACATCGCCCTTGGGACCGGCAATGCCTTTTTTGTCCATGTGCACGTTATGCGGGAACTTCAGGCCAGTCTTTTCGATGACCTTGTCTTTCTCAGACAGAACCACGCGGCGCAGGTCTCCCGGTTTGGGACTGTTGGCGACCTGAACGCGGAACTCGGGATGTTTGCTGGCAAAGTCGCCCACATCGCGGATTTCGGATTTGGGAGCGTTGGCCTTGATGTTGATGTGGCAGGACTCGCAGTTGTTGCCGCTGTAGTGCTTGTTCTGGTCGGCCAGTGCCGTTTGCCCCATGTGGTCGCGGTGGCAGTCTGCGCAGCGCACGCCTTCCAGTCCGGTTTTATCCAGATTGGCCTGCTTGGGCACGTGGTCACCGATGTCCTTGTGGCAGGCCAGACAGTCCTTGTCCTGCGTCATCTTGAAACTCTCGGAGTGGCAGACCCGGCAATCGCTCGCCCACGGTTGATGGCCGGCGGCCAGCATGCCCGGGTTCCACGGTGTGTCCAGTGAAAACGCGGTGGGTGTGGGGCGGGGGTCTTCGTCCTTGGCTACCTGCTGCGATGCCCGTACACCGAACGCTTCGAAAAAGCTTTTGGTGGCTTCGGGGTAGAGGGATGCGGTGACCGGGAGAACCAGAAAGAAAAACAGCGCTGGCAGGAACAGTATCCATGACAGCGCGCGGCGGCCCATCAGCGGTTGCTTGAGGCGTTCGATTTCCTGGGCCAAATCGTCTTGTGGGGTTTTCGCTTTCATCGGATTACCAGTAGAAGAAGACCGAAACAATGTGAGCCGTCAGCGTTGCCAGCAGCGCGAAGGAGAGGGGGACGTGGAACATCAGCCACAGTTCAACCCAGGTGCGCAGGCGGATGTAGTTGCGCAGGCGCTTGATGAGTTGCTGTTTCTTGACCTGCAGCAGATAGATTTCCTGCTCGGGGCCGGCAGTGGAGGCAGCGGTGCTGCGGCTCATGGCATCCACGGTGGCCGTGGTTGCGCACGACGGGTTGATGCCGGTGAAACGCTGCAGGCCGCTGCTGAATACCTCGACCTTTGCAGACGCTTCCACCAGATCCTTGGTGGAGGGCGATGCCTGTGGCAGCAGATTGCGACATTGCTTGTCCAGGTCGCGCATGCTCTTGGCCATGTCTTCCAGCGTCATGCCATGCAGGGCGCGGCCCATCAGGCTGGGGTTGCGGAAATAAATGATCACGCCCCAGATGCCGCTGACGATCACGAACATCATCAGCGCGTACGCGGCGGTATGGATGTTCCAGCCAAATTCAAAACCGGTGTGCAGTGTGGCCACGACAATCAGCGACAGACCGAGGTAGACGTGCGCTGACAGCCAGCCGCGCACGGTTCCCATGTTGCTGCCGTATGCCCGCTTGCGCACGCCGAACAGGATCAGCCAGACAATCAGCACTGCGCCGATGGTACCCAGCGTGTAACCGAGCCATGTGCCGCCATTGGGTTTGATGGCTGGTGTGTCGGCAATGTAGGCCACCAGGCTGGCGATGATGAGCGCTGCGGTCCATTTGAACCAGCGCCCATTCTCATAATTGAAGATGTTGTTGTCCGACATGTTCCAAAACCTCGGTCAATAAAGGAGATGCGTTATAGCGGTTTGTGTTCTGTTGAGCAAATGTTCTAAAGACACTGCCAGTCAAGGGCCCGGTCTCGTGTGCCTTAGTTGTTCCGGGTCAGGGTGTTACACTGACGCGGTCTGTCATTCCCGGATGTCTGTTGTTCATGTTTGCTCTCTTTCTGGCCGGCGTTGCCGTTCTTTCTCTGGTTTCCCTGTTGGTGCTCTATCGCAGCTGGTCCCGCGCCACCGCTGTGTCTGCCGATGTTTCGTCCGTTCCCGAAGGTTGTCCTCCCGGTGTGGATGAACAGGAGTGGCAGGTCCTGGTGCGCAAGCGCGATGAAATTGAACAGGATCCGCTGCTGGACGAACCGACGCGCGAAACCCTACGCCAACAATGGTTTCTCTCTGCGCAGCAAGTATTTCACCGGGACGGGGGGCAGGGATTACAAATTATTTCCGCATCCGCGGGCGGTCATGCGGGTTCTGCAGCCAAGTGGTTGATTCCCGTTGTATTGGTGACGGCCACCGGCTTTTATATGTGGGTGGGAACGCCGCAGACGGCGGCGCTGCAGGTGGTTTCCGGGCCTGGCTTCGGTCGTCCTGATGACCGTATTCCGTCCGGTACCGACCGTCACCCCGGTGGCGCCGTATCCATGGAAGACCGGATCAAGGCGCTTGAGGCGCGTCTGGCGCAAGAGCCTGACAATCTGGCGGGCTGGGCCTTGCTGTCGCGCGCCAAGGCGTCTCAACGCGATTTTGCAGGCAGTACCGTAGCGCTTGAAAAGGCCTTGGCGCTGGCGCCGGGTCATCCCGATATTCTTGCAGACCTGGCTGACATGGTGGCCATGCAGCAGGACAGCAAGATGGCCGGTCGACCGCTGGACCTGGTCAGTCAGGCACTCAAGTCAGACCCCGACAATGAAAAAGCATTGGCGCTGGC
The DNA here is from genome assembly GCA_005788065.1 of Burkholderiales bacterium. Taxonomy (GTDB): domain Bacteria; phylum Pseudomonadota; class Gammaproteobacteria; order Burkholderiales; family Burkholderiaceae_B; genus SXZD01. Next base: position 4,117 of record SXZD01000243.1, on the reverse strand, counting down.
CGCCACGGCTGCGGAACAGGCCAATGATAAAAATATGGCCGAGCGCTACTGGACACGTCTGAAAGCCGTGCAGAACAACAAGGCGCAGGCTGAGTTGCTGGCCAATCAGGCCGCACCGGGTGCTGGGCAGGGCGGACCTTCCGGCATGCCGGCACCGGGTGGTGTTGCAGGTGCACCGGGTTCTTCCTCCGGCACCAATATCTCCGCGGGGTCTGCAGGTGTGGCCAGCAGCGGTGCGGAAGCCATTACCGGTACCGTGACCCTCTCCCCCAGTCTCAAGACGGAGTTGACCCAAAAAGGCTTGCCGCCAACCGCCATGCTCTACATTCTTGCCAAGCCCTTGTCCGGACCGCCCATGCCGCTGGCCGTGATGCGTCTGTCTGGGGCAGAGCTGCAGTCTGGCAAGCCCATCCGCTTTCAGTTGGATGACACGCTGGCCATGGCGCCGCAGATGAAGCTGTCGGGTCAGCAGAAGGTAAACGTCGAGGCGCGGCTGTCATTCGGCGGGCAGGCCAACCGGGCGCCCGGCGACTGGGGCAAGACGCTGGCCGGCGTCAAGCCGGGTGAAAAAGACATTAGCTTGGTGATTGATACGGTACTGAACTGATGTCCGTGACCGCCATGTCCGCCGATGCCGCCTTTGCGACAGCCTCGCCTCTGGTGAGTTTGCGAGGGCTGCGCCTTGCGCGCGGGAGGCTTGAATTGGCTGACCGCATCAGTTTCGATGTGTCGGCTGGGGGATTTGTTGAACTGCACGGCGCCAACGGAGCGGGCAAATCAACGCTGTTGCGTGTGTTGGCGGGCGTGCAGCCGGTTGAGCAGGGCGCTTTGCAGGTCGATGGCAGTCTGGCATTTTTTGCGGCGCCCTTCGGTTTGCGGCGTGAGCTCACTGTTGTGCAGCAGCTTTGCAGTGCCGTCAGTTTGTACGGCCGCAGGCTCACGTTGCCGGAGTGCAAGGTGCTGCTGGGGTCGGTTGGTTTGGCCCACAAGGCATTGGAACTGACATCCCGCCTGTCCCAAGGGCAACGCTCGCGTCTGGGGCTGTGCATCCTCAAAGCCAGTGGTGCCCGCATCTGGTTGATGGATGAACCCGTCAATGCGCTGGACGCAGAGGGCGTTGCGCTGCTGGGTCGGTTTTTGCAGGAACACTTTCAGGCCGGTGGTTGCGCTGTCATTGCCACCCACCAGCCCTTGCCACCCCTGGTGCCGGCCTTGGCGGGCCATTTGCAGGGGGTACTTGAAATAAGCGGGGGGACTGCCCGCTTTTCTGCTGCTGAGGTCAGGAAACCTGCAGCCGTTTCCACTGTCCAAGCATCGGGCAATCTCGGTGGTCAGACACGCTGGACACAAGGGCCGATTGGCGGTCTGTCATCTCTCGCATGGGTTCTGGGGCGTGAATGGCGCCTGTTTCAGGCTGCGCCGAAGGCGGCGGTATGGCCGGCTGTGTTTCATGCCATGGTGCTGTGCCTGTTTCCGATCGGATTGGGTGCGGACGTCAACTTGCTGATGCGGGTGGCGGCCGGATTGTTCTGGGTCAGTTGCCTGCTGGCGTGTGTTTTGTCCGCAGCCCCGGCTTTCGAGTCGGATTACAATGAAGGGGTTTTGGCGCAGATGAGGGCAGCCGGTTTGCCGTTGGCGGCTGTTGCCTCAGGCAAAATTCTGGTGGCATGGCTTACGCAGGGTGGGGCATTGGCGCTCATCAGCGGTGTACTGGCCCTGCAGTACCGGCTGCCCGGGGTGGAAATCGGGTTCCTGATGCTGTCGCTTGCATTGGGTGCCGGTGTGCTGGTGCACCTGGCTGCCTTTTTCGGGGCCATGACGTTGATGGCACGCCAGTCTTCGATGCTGGTGTATCTGCTGGCGCTGCCGTTGTTTGTGCCAGTTTTGGTGTTTGGCACATCGGTGCTGATTTCGGTTCAGGGTGGGCAGGACCCGGTCTGGCCGTTGACGGTTCTGGCTGGGTTGTCGCTGTTGAGCAGTCTGGCCATACCGTGGCTGGCTGCGCAGTTGCTGGCTTGGGCCATGGAATGAATTTGAAAAGGGTTGTGGTTTGTTGCGTTCGTTGTTGCGGCTGAGTTCTCCGCCGGTTTTTTTCCAGTTTGCCGGGCGGCTCATGCCCTTGTTGCTGCTGGCCGGTCTGGCCTTGTTTGCCGTCGGCAGCTATGGGGCCTTGTTCACCACGCCGCCCGATGCCGTGCAGGGCGATGTCTACCGCGCCATTTATGTGCATGTGCCTACAGCCTGGATGTCGATGTTCCTCTATACCGTTGCCACCGGGTATGCGGTGCTGCACTGGCTTTACAAGACCGATGTCTCTGCCGTCATGATGCGGGCTTTTTTGCCGCTGGGTGCCTGGATGACATTGGTCGCCCTGATAACCGGGTCGCTGTGGGGCAAGCCCACATGGGGTACGTATTGGGTATGGGATGCCCGTCTGACGTCCGAACTGCTGCTGCTATTCATTTATCTGGGCTTGATGGCACTGAATGGCATGGTCGACGACGAAACCAAAGTCGATCGCGTGCTGGCTGTGGCCATGGTCGTGGGCTTGGTCAATATTCCGCTCATTTATTTTTCTGTCATTTATTGGAATACCCTGCATCAGGGCATGACCTTCGGCAGTGGTGGCAACCGCATGGCGCCCGAAATGCGTCAGGCGCTGCTGTTCTGCGTGCTGGGCGTCTGGCTGCTGTGTGCCGGTCTGGTGCTCAAGCGCGCCCGCTGGATGCTGGTGGCACGCTGCGAACACGCCCAATGGGCCCGTAACGCTATCAATGGGGGCGTCTGACATGTCGCATTGGGACGTGGTGTGGATCTGTTTCGCGTTGACCATCGGTGTCTTGCTGATCGACTTCTGGGCGGCGCACCGCGCTGCTGCCCAGTTGCGCGAGCGCATGATGCTGTCATCTGACGAAACGCAAGATGCAGGAAAATGAGTCAGCCACTGGATGGTTGCAGATAAGTTGGGAAGTTTCAGGAGAGCAGTGCGATGAATGCGGCGCGTAAACGCAGATTGACATGGATAGCCGCCATTGCGGTCGTGGTCGCAGGGGTGGCGTTTGCCGTCATTCAGGCTTTCAACGACAACATGGTGTTTTTCTATACGCCAACCCAACTGGTCGAAGGCAAGGTGCCGGCCGGTCGTTCCTATCGCATTGGCGGCATGGTGGAAGTCGGCAGCGTGCAGAAAGAATCTGGTTCGCTCAAAGTCGCTTTTACAGTGACAGATACCGGCAACAAGGTGCCGGTGACATACACCGGCATCGTGCCCGACCTGTTCAAGGAAGGTACGGGCGTGGTGGCAGAGGGGCAGATGCAGGATGGCGTGTTTGTGGCACACACCATTCTGGCCAAGCATGACGAAAACTACATGCCGCCGGGAGTCAAGGGCAAATGATCGCAGAATGGGGACAGTGGGCTTTGGCCCTGGCTTTGGCCATCAGTGGTGTGACAGGCGTTTTTACGCTGTATGCCGTCAATCGTAACCGGGCACAGGCTGTCGCACTGGCCTCATCGGCCGCACAGGTGACCTGGCTGGTGTTTTTGTTGGTGACGTTTGCATGGTGCTGTCTGATCTGGTCGTTTGTGGTCAGCGACTTTTCCGTGCGCAACGTCGCTGAAAACTCCAATTCGCTGTTGCCGGTGTTTTTCCGGTTCGCGGCCAGTTGGGGTTCGCATGAAGGGTCGTTGCTGCTGTGGGTGCTGATGCTCACCGGGTGGGGCGCTTCGGTGGCCGGTTTGAGTGACCATCTGAGCGGCTCTTTCCGCAGTCGCGTGCTGGGCGTGCTGATGCTGGTGAACTTCGCATTCCTGCTGTTCCTCATCACCGCGTCCAACCCGTTCGAACGCATCATCCCCATGCCGGCTGAAGGTCGTGATCTGAACCCTTTGCTGCAGGATATCGTGATGATCATCCACCCCCCGATGCTCTACAGGGGCTAGGTGGGGTTTGCGGTCAGTTTCGCATTCGCGATGGCTGCGCTCATGGAAGGGCGACTGGATGCAACGTGGGCTCGCTGGTCGCGCCCGTGGGCCAACGCAGCGTGGGCATTCCTGACCGTGGGTATTTTGCTGGGTAGCTGGTGGGCCTACCGTGAACTGGGCTGGGGTGGCTGGT
>SXZD01000021.1 GCA_005788065.1 Burkholderiales bacterium | reverse complement strand
ACCAACCGATCCTCCGGCAAGATGGGCTATGCGCTGGCGCAGGCGGCCGCGCGCGCCGGTGCCGACGTGACGCTGGTCTCCGGACCTACGGCACTACCCTGCCCTGCGGGTGTTCACCGTATTGACGTACTCAGTGCACGCGACATGCTGAACGCATGTCAGGCGCATATTGCTGCCGCCGACGTGTTCATCGGTGTAGCCGCTGTGGCGGACTGGGCCGTGGCCAACCCGTCAGATCGCAAGCGCAAGAAGTCCGACGGCGGCATGGGCGACCTGCAGTTTGAAATCAACCCGGACATACTGGCCGCCATGAGTGCCCACAAAGCGCAACGTTCCGCCGACAAACCCCTGTTTACCATCGGTTTCGCCGCAGAAACGCAAGATGTACTTACCTATGCCCGGGAAAAGCGCGTTCGCAAACAGTGCGACTGGGTAATTGGCAATCTTGCACAAGACACGCTGGGCCGTGACGATATCACCTGCGTCATCACCACCTCGCAGGGCGATACGGAACTGCCCTCGCAACCCAAGCATGCGGCCGCAGCGGACATCATGATGCGTTTAGCGGAAACAATATCAACCCAAATGTATCACCCGAAATAGTTAAGTTTTGCAGGGCGTGCGAATTAGGTCGAGAATCGCTCTCGATTGCATACGACCTTCCCCGCAATGACCACACCAAGCACCACACAACAGCAGCCCCGCACCTGGAAACAGATGCTGCGTCATGCCCCCCTGTTGCTGGTCATCGTCTGCGCCATTGTATTCAGCATCATCAACCACCTGCGCAGCGTCGAATTTGCAGACTCACTTCGGCAGTTGCGCGCGCTTGAGCGCACCTCATCGGCCTTGTTTTTCGCGGGCGTGGAGTTCAAGGAAGCAGCACTCAACCTTCTGATGGACGATGCCACCGACCCCCTTACCAACGAGCGTTACCTCAACGCCTACACGGGGCTGAGCAGCCAGATGCTGGTGGCCGACGCCAGAACCGAAAACGTGTCAGACCCCGACATCTTCAAAAAGCTCAAACACCTGATGGACGACATCGACAATGTCCATCAGCGCATCATCGACAGTCCGCCACGTTCGCCGGAACGGATCAACCAGATCCGCATGCTGGGTTTTCTCATCCAGCGATGGCTGCTGCAGGTGGAGGCCGTCACTGCCTCCATCCGCCTGAAGGCCATACAGTCAGACGCAGCGCTGGAGTCCTTGCAGCGCACCAGCCTGATGGCGTTTGCCTATGTGCTCATGATCGCCTTGTCCTTCATGGCCTGGGTGCTCAACCGGTGGTCACGCCAACAAAAAGCCCTGCTTGACCGGGAGGCTTTCCTGCACCGCATGGCAGAGGTCGATCCGCTGACCGGCCTGCTCAACCGCCGGGGTTGGGAGCGGATCAGCCGCGCACTCGACGACTCCCCCACCGAGGTGGCCAAAGGGCTGACCCTCATCATGATTGATCTCGATCATTTCAAACGATTCAATGACCGCGAGGGTCACGCGGCTGGCGACCATCTGCTGTCTCGCTTTGCCCAACTGCTTCAGACGCGGTCACGGCCCAACGACTCGCTGGTCCGACTGGGAGGCGAAGAGTTCCTCATGGTGCTGCCACAGTGCAATGCCGTGTCGGCAGAAACCCTGCTCAACCGCCTGAGGCAGCAGGACACCCTGCCGGTCAGCTTTTCCGCCGGCGTTGCCGAAATGAAAGTGGGAGAAAAAGTGGCAGATGCCCTGCACCGCGCAGATCGCGCGCTTTACCGCGCCAAGCATCTGGGTCGTTCCAGAACTTGCGTGGCGCCGCCCTCCGACATCGCAGAAGGGGCGCCACCCTTGCCTCAGGTCAGCATATCTGCCCAGATTGTCTGAGCCCAACCCCAGGCATAACTGCCTTCCAGCGCATTGGGCTCTTTTGAAAGCCCACCCGAACCCTGAACCGTCACCATGGTTTTTTTCTCGGCATCGTATCTGTGAACACTGGCCACATGCACCACCAGTTTGTCGTCCACATAGCTGTAGCAGGTATTGGCCATCATGGGGTCGGCAATCGGCGCACGTCCGCTCTGGATCTCCACAATCGCAGCCGCCGCCACCTTCGCATGCTGGTTGGCCATATGGCCCGACTTGGGCATCAGAGGCGCAGACAGCGTCGCATCGCCCAGCACGTGCACGTTCTTCACGGCAAGGCTTTCCATGCTCAGCCAGTCCACGCCGCACCAGCGGTTATTGGCCGTGATCAGCCCGGCCGACTTGGCGATGTCACCAGCCCTTTGTGGCGGAATGACATTCAGCACGTCCGCCTTGATCCTGTCGCCCAATTCAGTCACCAGCGTGCGGTTGGCCACATCAATCTCGGTCACCAGATTGTTGTTCCGATATTCAACCGTACCGGCATACATGTCTTTCCACACTTTGGTGAACAGACCTTTTTTCGACTGCACATCATCATTGCCATCCAGCAGAATGACCTTGGACTTGGGCTTGTTGGTCTTCAGGTAGTTGCCGATCTGGCACAGACGCTCATACGGTCCAGGCGGGCAACGGTACGGCGCCTTGGGCATGGCAATGGCCACCACGCCACCATCGGGCATCGCTTCCAATTGCTTGCGCAGCAGCACGGTCTGCGCGCCCGCTTTCCAGGCATGGGGAGCCACATCGCCGGCCTTGTCCAGTCCGGCAATCTGATCATTCATGAACCCGATCCCTGGCGACACCACACAACGGTCATACGCGATTTCCTCGCCGCTATCCAGACGCACCTTGCGCTTGTCCGAGTCGATTGCGGTGACGCTGGCCTGCACCACGCGCACACCCAGCTTGCGCAAACCCTCATAGCTGACGGAAATCTCCTCCAGGCGGCGCGACCCTCCAATCACCAGATTGGACATCGGGCAGGAAATGAACATCGGGTTAGGTTCAACCAGCGTGACGGCAATCTTGCCCTCAGACCACAGGCGCAAATACTTGGCGGCTGTATTGCCACCATAGCCACCACCGACCACCACCACATGCCCCATCTCGCCACCGGCAGGACGGCTGGCGCAGGCGGACAGCAGCGAAGTGGTCAGTGCCGCGCTTCCGGAGGCAGCCAGAAAAGAACGTCGGTTCATTGTCATCATCTGTCGTACTCCTCAGTTCTTCTTCTGCTGTTCAAAAAACGCAGCCATGGCTGCTATCTGCTCATCGGTGTAACCCTTGGCAATCTGATGCATCAGCGTGGCTTCCCGCTTGCCATTCTTGAATGCGTTCATCTGCTCGATGATGTATTCCTTTTTCAAACCGGCCAGACCGGGCAAACCCACGCTGCCAGCCCCGTTGGTACCGTGACAGTTGGCGCAGTTGGCAGCCAGGTAGCGAACTGGTTGGGGTGCCACAGAGGCGCCCGCCGCCGGTGTCTGGGCATTTGCAAAGCCGGTCACGCAACTCAGCGAAATCGCCAGCATCGCCAGCGGTGTCAATCTCATTGTCATTGTTGTCCCTCCTGTTTATTGATACATCCAGAAAAAAACCCGGTCGGCTTGTCGGCCAACCGGGTCTTGCTCATTGCCTGCAAAACGACTGCATACGATTCAATCAAACTGCGCCGCAGCTTACTCAACCGTTACTTCATCATTGGGCGTGGTCTGCGGGGGCGTCGGGCTGCTATCGAAGCTCAGCGTCACCTCGTCCTTGTCATCCACATCCACCGTCACCTTGCCGCCAGTCACCAGACGCCCGAACAACAGTTCGTCGGCCAGCGCCTTGCGGATGACATCCTGAATGAGACGCTGCATCGGACGTGCGCCCATGAGCGGGTCGAAGCCTTTCTTGGCCAGATGCTTGCGCAACTCTTCCGTGAAGACAGCCTCCACCTTCTTCTCATGCAACTGCTCTTCCAGCGCCATGAGGAACTTGTCGACCACGCGCAGGATGATGGACTCGTCCAGCGCCCGGAAAGACACGATGGCATCCAGACGGTTGCGGAACTCGGGGGTGAACATGCGCTTGATGTCGGCCATCTCGTCGCCCTGCACCTTGGCTTCGGTAAAGCCGATGCCCCGCTTGGTCAATGCCTCCGCACCCGCGTT
>SXZD01000242.1 GCA_005788065.1 Burkholderiales bacterium | reverse complement strand
GTTTTATGTGGCAGATGGTCGCCTGAGCTGCCAGTTGTATCAGCGCAGTGCTGACATTTTTCTGGGTGTGCCGTTCAACATTGCCAGCTATGCCCTACTGACCCACATGGTGGCGCAGCAATGCGACCTGGATGTGGCCGATTTTGTCTGGACGGGGGGCGACTGACACCTCTACAGCAAACATTTTGAACAGGCCACGCTGCAGTTGTCCCGCGAACCGTATCCGATGCCCACGCTGAACATCAAGCGCAAACCTGCAGATATTTTCAGCTATGCCTTTGATGACTTTGAAATCGTGGGTTACCAGTCGCATCCGCACATCAAGGCACCAGTGGCCGTCTGAAAACCATGTCCGAAAAACAATCTGAAACGATCGCCGCGCAGCCGGCAGGCGCAACCCATTCCGCTCCGCGGCTGGTGTTAATCAGCGCCGTTGCCCGGGATCGCGTGATCGGCATCAACAACGCACTCCCGTGGCGCCTGCCCGAAGACCTTGCCTTCTTCAAAAAAACAACCATAGGCTCTCCGGTGCTGATGGGCAGGGCCACGTACGACAGCATCGGACGCCCCTTGCCCGGCAGAACCAATATCGTTCTGACTCGCGATGCCACATGGAACCCGCAGAACAGCCCGAAGTGGAATCCGGCATGGACAGACCCACTGAAAATTTGTCACTCGCTGTCTGATGCGCTGAAGGCTGCGGGCGAGGTTGCGCAGATCTTTGTCATCGGTGGTGCTCAGATTTATGAAACCCTGCTGCCAAAGGCCGACAGTCTGATCCTGACGGAGATCGATGCAGCATTTGATGGAGATGCATTCTTTCCGTCATGGGACAGACAGCATTTCAAAGAAGTCAGTCGCGAGTCTCACGTCAAAGTCGCGACGGACACACAAGCGGGCTTCTCATATGCATTTGTCCGCTATGACAGACGCTACGATTGATGTCCAAGACCTCAAACAACCCACTTGAAAACGTAATCAAGAAAATCGAAACAGGAGATTGACCCAATGAGCCGTACCGTTCAATGCATCAAACTGGGCAAGGAAGCCGAAGGACTGGACTTTGCACCGCTGCCCGGCGAGCTGGGCAAACGCGTCTATGAAAACGTCTCAAAAGAAGCATGGCAGGGCTGGATCAAGCATCAGACCATGCTGGTCAACGAAAACCGTTTGAACCTGGCTGATGCGCGGGCACGCAAATACCTGATGGAACAGTTGGAAAAGCACTTCTTCGGAGACGGCGCAGATGCGGCAGCAGGTTATGTGCCGCCACAAGCCTGACAGAAAAGCAATCGCATGACCGGGTGACGGGGCTGGACATTACTCCGCCCCGCTCACTCAACTGTTGAACCTGAAAGAATCGGGACAAGCGGAAATCCGGCTCGGTACCCGTCACACGGACACGGCCTGCCTCCGCTCAGCAGCAACGATCATTCGTTGCGCGGAATATCCGGATGGCGAACATCGCGACCATGGATCATGTAGACCACGTGCTCGCTCATATTTTTTGCATGATCACCAATCCGTTCAAGCGCCTTTGCGATGAAGAGGATTTCAATGGACCGGGAAATGGTTCGCGGGTCTTCCATCATGTAGGTGATCAACTGGCGAAGGATGGCACGAAACTCGTCGTCCACCACGATGTCCCTGCGAATGACCTCCGTGGCCTCCACCGAATCGCTGCGGGCAAATGAGTCCAGCACCCGACGCAGCATTTCGATGGCGTCCTCTGACATGGTTTTCAGGTCGACAGTTGGCATGAAAGCACGGGCGGACTCCAGAATCATCTTGCTCATGCGGGCAATTTTTTCAGCTTCGTCACCGATGCGCTCGAGATCGCGAATCATCTTGATGGACGAGATGACAGTGCGCAGGTCAACCGCCGTGGGTTGACGGATGGCCAGAATATGGCAGCACAGGGCGTCAATTTCCATTTCCATGCGGTTGACTTCCTGCTCGCGGCGAATGACCTCGCCTACCAGCGTCATGTCATTGCTGGCCAGACCTTCGAAGGCCATGGAGATCTGCTTTTCAACCAAACCGCCCAGTTCAAGCACCTGCGAGCGCAGAGATTCGAGTTCGGCATCATATTGTTTGGATGAGTGATCGGTCATGGCTGTCTGTATGCCTCCCTGAGCATGCGTTGTAGCGGTTTATTTCTATTTGAACAATAGCCGGCCGATATGACAAGCAGATGACATGTGTAACATCCGCGCACATCGGGTCCGGTCTGTTTTTTACAACTGTACCATTTGGCCGCTGTCGAATGTTCTGATGCCTGATGGCGTTGCCAGACACACGACATCGGCACGCCGGATGGCAAAGATGCCGTTGGTCACGACGCCGGGCCATTGGTTGATTTCGCGCTCGAGTGCCACTGGATCTGCAATCTGAAGCCCTCTTACATCCAGGATCAGATTGCCGTTGTCCGTCACAAAACCGCTTCGCAGCAGGGGAACCCCACCGATATCGCGGCATTTGCGCTCAATCAGCGAGCGCGCCATGGGCAGCACCTCGATGGGCAGCGGGAAGTGGCCAAGACATGAGACCGCCTTGCTGCCATCGGCGATGCAGACAAAGCGGTCAGCCACCTCTGCCACTATTTTTTCGCGCGTCAAGGCACCACCACCGCCCTTGATCATGCAGTGTTGCGGGTCTACCTCGTCGGCACCATCCACATACACGCCCAGACGGATGACGTCATTCAGATCCAGCACGGGTACACCAATGGCCTGCAACCCTTTGGCTGTGCGCTCGGAGCTGGACACTGCACCGGCCAGACGGATGCCAGACTCTTTGAGTGCGTCAATGAAGCAGTCAACCGTGGAACCGGTACCAACGCCAATGACGCTGCCCGGCTCTACCCAGTTGAGCGCCGCGCGTGCGACCTGTCGTTTGAGGGCATTGGTGTCGGACATCTCGGTCAACCTTGCAGGTAAAACAGTAATTATAAATTTTCTACAAACTCGCTGCAGTGCGATCTACCGCCACAGTGGCGTATCATCAATCGGTGCGTAACGCTTCCCCGAACAGAAGAATCAAAACAGGAGGTTCAGATGCCGTTCCCCAATCACCAGCTCAGCATGTCAGTCCTCATGACGCCAGACATGGCCAATTTCACAGGCAATGTCCACGGTGGCACCATCCTGAAATTTCTGGATCAGGTTGCTTATGCATGTGCCAGTCGGTATGCCGGCATGTACGTGGTCACGCTCTCGGTGGATCGCGTGTCTTTCCGCGAGCCGATCAAAGTGGGTGAACTGGTCAGTTTCCTCGCCTCGGTCAACTATACCGGCAATACGTCCATGGAAATCGGCATCAAGGTAGTGGCCGAGAATATTCACGACGGGATCGTGCGCCACACCAACAGCTGCTTTTTTACGATGGTGGGGATGGGCAAAGACGGAAAGCCCGCACCGGTTCCGCAACTGGAACCGAATACGCCAGAGGAACGTCGCCGTTTTGACGCAGCGAAATTGCGCAAGCAGATACGTACGGATCTGGAGAAAAACTATGCGGCTGCCAAAGCCGCCATCGAGGCGCTACACCCCGATGGCCATTGAGCCGGATATCAGACCCGCGCATCCGCAGTGCTTGCCGGGGCAAGCCTGCGGACAGCCCTGAACCCCCGAACTGACCGGGCTGAAAGCTCAGCGCTTGCGCGGCGGCGGAACATCCGTGCAGACGCCCTCAAAAACCTCAGCCGCCATGCCCACGCTCTCACACAGCGTCGGGTGCGGGTGGATGGTCTTGCCGATATCGACCGGGTCAGCCCCCATCTCGACAGCCAGACACACCTCACCGATCAGATCGCCGGCGTTGGTGCCCACAATGCCACCGCCGATGACGCGATGATTTTCCTCATCAAAAATGAGTTTGGTAAAACCTTCATCACGCCCGTTGGCAATGGCACGACCCGAGGCTTGCCAAGGGAACACGGCTTTGCCGATTTTCAGACCCTGCTTTTTGGCCTCGTCTTCGGTGACGCCCACCCATGCCACCTCAGGGTTCGTGTAGGCCACGCTGGGGATGGTGCGGGCATCAAACCATGACTTCAGACCCTGCGCAGCCTCGGCCGCCACATGCGCTTCGTGTACCGCTTTGTGTGCCAGCATGGGTTGACCCACGACATCACCAATCGCGAAGATGTGCGGTATGTTGGTGCGCATTTGACCGTCCACTGGAATGAAGCCGCGGTCAGATACGACAACACCGGCCTTGTCTGCGGCGATCTTTTTGCCGTTGGGCGCACGACCTGTAGACACCAGCACCATGTCGTAGACCTGTGGCTCGGCGGGTGCATTCGCCCCCTCGAAGGTAACCTCGATACCCTTGTCGGTCGCCTTGACCCCCACCGTCTTGGTGCCCAGCATGATACGGTCAAAACGGTGCTCGTTCATTTTTTGCCAGACCTTGACCATGTCGCGATCTGCGCCCTGCATGAGTCCGTCCAGCATCTCCACGACATCCAGACGGGTACCCAGTGAAGAATAAACCGTCCCCATTTCAAGACCGATGATGCC
>SXZD01000241.1 GCA_005788065.1 Burkholderiales bacterium | reverse complement strand
GATGTCCTTGGACACCAGAGCGACATTGCGGGGTGCATGGGATTGGGTGAGCGCGTGTACGACGTTGAGGATCTGGTTGTCCGCCTTGCCCATGGGCAACCGGTCGGACAGGTCGCCACCCAATGGCGACATCTGCAGAAACAGATTGCCGGTGGCTTCCACATTGCCCAGCTTGTTCAGGGGAATGCCGTCTTCCACCTGATGGTGGTCTTGCAGCAGCGAGTCCAGCGTGCGGCTGATCTGGCGTGCATTGCGCGCCACTTCAGACATGCCTTTCTTGTGGTCGTCCAGCTCTTCCAGCGTGATCAGCGGAATGTAGACGTCGTGCTCTTCAAAACGGAAGAGGGAGGTGGGATCGTGCATCAGCACGTTGGTGTCCAGCACAAACAGGCGCCGCTGGCTGCTGTCGATTGTTTTGGCCGCTTGGCCGCCTGTCGTCGTCTTTTTTGCCGGAGCCTTGCCGGGTGCAGTTCCTGCAGTTCTGCCCACGGCAACCGGGGTGCCTTTGCCGGTCACTGCGGGGCTGCGCGCAAGCGGTGCTGCTGTCGACGCAGATTCCACGCGCGGCGGTGCCTTGCCGCCTGTTTTAGCTTTGGTCGGCATAACGGCAGTCAGCGCACTTTGCAGGCGCGATGTCTCTGCCGTGCCGGTGCCCGGACCCGGCAGGTCCAGCGGGGCGACTTTGGGTTTGACGCGCGATTTGGCGATCTTGGGAATATCCGTCAGGACGGAGGCGAGTTTTGTAGGAGCTTTGGGCAGTGGCATTCGTCTGTCCGACTCAGCGTGAGTGTGGGTTCTGAGTAAACCGGAGCAGGTTTCTGTTGGCCTGCCCGGCACCAAGGTGCAACGATTGCTGCATGTGCGACTTATTGTTCTTGGATGTAATTTAGCACTTCCTGCGCATGTCCGGGTACTTTCACACCGCGCCATTCCTGTCTGAGAACACCCTTGCCGTCGATGACGAACGTGCTGCGTTCTACACCGCGCACTTGTTTGCCGTACATGTTCTTCATCTTCATGACATCAAACTGGTTGCACAGTACCTCATCCGGGTCGGAGAGCAGTTCGAAGTTCAGGTTCAGCTTGGATTTGAAGTTGTTGTGCGACTTGATTGAATCGCGGGAAACGCCCAGGATGAGTGCGCCGGCTGCTTCAAACTCAGAACACAGGTCGCGAAAGTTCTCGCCTTCGGTAGTGCAGCCCGGTGTGCTGTCTTTGGGGTAGAAATAGAGCACAAGCCATTTGCCGGCCGCATCAGTCAGGCTGAAACTGCCGCCTGTACCCTCAATGGTGAACGTCGCTACTTTCTTGCCGATTTCCACTGCCATGTTGTCCTCTGTTCGGATATGTCTTTTATCGTTCTTGATCACTAGGCCACTCGTCACTCGGTCACTCGTCACTAGGCCACCCGTCACGTCCGGTAAAGCAGCACCACGCCCACCAGTATGACCCCGATGGCCAAGGCCCGCTGCAGCGACAGGGTTTCTCCCAGCAGCCAGACTGCGCCGATGGCGTTGATGACGTAGCCAATCGACAGCATCGGGTAGGCAATGGTCACATCCACCCGCGACAGCCCCATGATCCACACCACCAGTGACACGCCATAACAGACCATGCCGGCGATGATGGGCCATTGTGAAGCCACGGCAATGAATGTGCCCCATGCGTTCTGGAAATCCAGCGAAATGACGCCCAGCCGGTTGGTACCAGCCTTGAGCAGTAGCTGCGCGACAGCGTTCAGGAGTACTCCTGCCATGATGAACATCATGGCGGTGGATTTGACCGGGGCGGCCGCCTCGGCAGGGTTGATGACGGGGTCTACCATGACACTCCCAGCAGGACGGCAGCATGGGCTTCGCGGCCTTCACCCACCAGCAGGTTGAACGTACGGCAGGCCGCTGCCGTGTCCATGACTTCTACGCTCAGACCCGCCTGTGCCCAGATGCGACGTACCTCCACCGGGGGGAAGGCCAGTTTGCTGCCGGTGCCGAGCAGCACGACGGTGCCCATGTCCCGGAAGATTCGCACAAGACTGTGCGCAGCCTCGGTGTAGCTGGCCGTGTCGTCTGCCGGCCAGCTCTGCGGCGGCAGGCGCGAGCCGAACAGCAGGCTGGTTTCAAAGCGCTGACCGGTCACCACGATGCTGGTTTCATCAACCCGGCTGACGGCAATCGGGCTGGAAAGGATGTCTTGCTGGATATTCACTTTTGCGAAGCGGCGCTCAAACGATTAAAGTATAGCCCTTTATGCGTGCACCATCATGAAGCCTGTCCACAAGTCTTCCAAACTGGCCAATGTCTGTTATGACATTCGGGGGCCGGTCATGGCCCGCGCCAGGCAACTGGAGGAAGAGGGCCATCGCATCATCAAGCTGAACATCGGCAATCTGGCGCCTTTCGGTTTCGAAGCGCCCGACGAAGTCCGGCAGGATGTCATCGTCAACCTCGGCAATGCGTCGGGCTATACCGACTCCAAGGGCTTGTTTGCCGCCCGCAAGGCCATCATGCATTACACCCAGCAAAAGAACATTGCCGGTGTGACGCTGGATGACATCATTATCGGCAATGGTGTGTCCGAACTCATCGTCATGGCCATGCAGGGCCTGCTGAACAACGGAGACGAGGTGCTGGTGCCAGCGCCCGACTATCCCCTGTGGACGGCGGCCGTCAGTCTGGCCGGCGGCACGCCGAGGCACTACCTGTGTGATGAGGGCGCCGGTTGGCTGCCCGACCTGGATGACATCCGGTCCAAGGTGACGCGCAACACCAAAGCGATCGTCATCATCAACCCCAACCACCCCACGGGCGCGGTGTACCCGGACGAAATGCTGAAAGAACTGGTGGAAATTGCCCGCCAGAATCAGTTGATCGTGTTTGCCGACGAGATCTACGACAAGATGATCTACGATGGCCTGACCCACACCTCCATTGCATCGCTGGCCGATGACGTGCTGTTCATCACCATGAATGGCCTGTCCAAGAATTATCGCGCCTGCGGCTACCGCGCCGGATGGATGGTCATCTCCGGCGACAAGCGCCATGCCAACGACTACATCGAAGGCCTTAACATGCTGGCCAGCATGCGGCTTTGTGCCAACGTGCCTGGCCAATTTGCCATCCAGACGTCCTTGGGCGGCTATCAGAGCATCAACGATCTGGTGGGACCCGGCGGGCGTCTCACACGCCAGCGTGACACGGCCTGGGAGTTGATTACCCAGATCCCGGGGGTTACCTGTGTCAAGCCGCAGGCGGCGCTCTACCTTTTCCCCAAACTCGACCCCAAGTTGTATCCGATTGCCAATGACCAGCAGTTCATTCTCGAGATGCTGGAAGAGGTGAAGGTGTTGGTGGTACAGGGGTCGGGCTTCAATTGGCCGCATCCTGACCATTTCCGCGTGGTGTTCTTGCCCAATGCAGACGACCTGACAGAGGCAGTGGGGCGTATTGCCCGTTTCCTCGACGGTTATCGCCGCAAGCACGCCATTTGAGACGCAAGCGGAGAAGTAAGCCCAGAGGCTAACCAGATACCCCGATAGATCATTGAGCCAGACATACCCGGGCGTCCCCCGGGCAGGTCTGCCTGACCCAGACACCGATTATCAGCACAGGAAACACACACGATCATGAAACCCATCCGAGTCGCCCTGTTGGGCTTTGGCGTGGTTGGCAGCGGCACCTGGAAGGTGCTCACGCGCAACCAGAGTGAGATTGTCCGTCGCGCCGGTCGCGCCATCGAAATCGTAGCCATCGCCGACCTTGACGTCGACAAGGTCCGCGCAGCCACTGACAACGCAGTGGAAGTAAGTGGCGATGCGATGGCGACCGTCACCCGCCCCGATGTGGATGTGGTGATCGAACTGATCGGTGGTTACACCATCGCCAAAAAATTCGTCATGGCCGCCATCGAGGCGGGCAAGCACGTGGTGACCGCCAACAAAGCCCTGCTGGCGACCCACGGCAACGAGATTTTCGCTGCTGCCCGTGAAAAAGGGGTGATGGTGGCATTCGAGGCGGCTGTGGCCGGGGGCATTCCGGTGATCAAGGCTGTACGCGAAGGTCTCACAGCAAACCGCATCGAATGGATTGCCGGCATCATCAACGGCACGAGCAACTTCATCCTGTCGGAGATGCGCAGCAAGGGTCTGTCCTTCAATGACGTGTTGCGCCAGGCGCAGGCACTGGGATATGCGGAGGCTGACCCTACATTTGACATCGAAGGCGT
>SXZD01000240.1 GCA_005788065.1 Burkholderiales bacterium | reverse complement strand
GGCCGAGTTGCAAACCCGTCTGCTGCGGGTGTTGTCGGATGGGCATTATTATCGCGTTGGCGGACATCAGCCCATCAAAGCCAATGTCCGTGTCATCGCAGCCACTCACCAGAACCTCGACGAGCGTGTGCGTCAGGGTCTGTTCCGTGAAGACCTCTATCACCGCCTGAACGTCATTCGCCTGCGCCTGCCGCCCCTGCGTGAACGCAGGGAAGACATCCCGCTGCTGACACGACATTTTTTGGCCCGCAGTGCCCGCGATCTGGGCGTGGACAGCAAGCGGCTGTCAGAGCCGGTCATACAGGCGCTGGCCCAACTACCGTTTCCGGGCAATGTGCGGCAACTGGAAAACCTCTGTCGCTGGTTGACTGTGATGGCCCCCTCCCAGATCGTGCAACTGCATGACCTGCCACCGGAGGTTTTGGAAACCTTGCCGGCCTTGGCGGCAGGGGGCGCGGTCGGTCTATCAGCGGCTTTGCCAACAGGCACTCGGTCCGGTACTCAGACCGAGGGTCACACGGGTCTACTGGGCAGCAACCTGTCAGGTCTGGGCGCGGGAATGTCCGGGGGGGCGGGTGGTGCGATGCCCGTGCAAGCGGCGGTTGATGCATCTGCGGGGTCGGCAGACACCGAATGGGCAGAGCAGTCGTTTGCAACGCCAGCGGCCTTTACGACAGGCTCTTCGGTCATCCAGCGCTTTGGCGAAGTTTACGTTGCCCCCGCAGTCGCTCAGCCCGTGGCATCGGTCTCCAACGCCCCCGGCACAGCAGACTGGCTGTCGCTGCTGGATGCGGTGGCTGAGCGATCTTTGACTGACGGCGAAACCGGTGTCATGGATCGTCTGGCTGCGCAGTTTGAGTCAACCGTGATTAGGGCAGCATTGCGCCATACGCATGGCCGCCGCATCGAAGCAGCGCAGCGTCTGGGGATCGGTCGCAATACGATAACCCGCAAGATCCAGGACCTGAACATTCCAACCGAGGACATCGACTGATCCGACGGATCCCTTTGCCCCTCAGGGCTTGTTGAATTTTTTCAGCGCGTCCATCATGCGGCGCGCTGTGTTTTGCATGTTATCGGCTGCAGCCACTGCTGCCTGAGCGGTGTGGCGGGTGTCTCCTGACATCTGTGCCACACAGTCCACCTGTTGGGCAATGCTGTTGGAGGCAGAGTTCTGTTCCCGTAGTGCCATGTTGATGGCGTCAACGGCGTGTGCCACGTGGCTGGCATCCTCATGGATGCGGGAAATGGTTTCACCCACATGGCTGACCAGTTGCACGCCGCCCTGCACGCTGCTGACGGCCGTTTCCATGTTGTGGACAGCGACGTTTGCACTGTCCTGAATGGCATCAATCATGCCGCGTATCTGCTCGGTGGAGTCGCTGGTCCGTTCGGCCAGTCGTCGCACTTCTTCTGCGACCACCGAGAAACCGCGGCCGTTTTCCCCGGCTCGCGCCGCTTCAATGGCAGCATTGAGCGCCAGCAGGTTGGTCTGTTCCGCAATTTCACGAATCATGGCTGCAATGGCAGAAATCTGACGGGACTGTTCACCCAGTTGCGAGATGACCCCTGCTGTGGTCTGGACCGTTTCACTGATGGTCTGCATCTGTTCTGTTGCGCTGGCTACTGCTGCCGAACCCTCGGCCACCAGTTCATGCGCGCGTTGGGTGATGCCGCGGGCTTCTTCCGCATTTTGTCCCACGCTGGCAATGCTGGTGGTCATCTCTTCGATGGCCGCTGCCATGCCCGTGGCGGCCTGCGTTTCACGCTGCGAGCCTTCGTCGATGTGACGGGCTGAATCGGACAATTGGGAGGCTGCCTGGACCACCGTACCCGTGTCGCGCTTGAGATTCTCGATCAATTGCGTGGTCTGTTCGGCCATCCGGTTGATGCCGCGGGCCAGCAGCGAGATTTCATTTCGGGTGTTGTTGGCGTTTGCTGTCGGATCTGGATCTTTCGCTCTCGCATTCAGATCCCCAGTACTCAGTTTGAGTGTGCTGGCTGTCAGGTCTTTCAGGCAAGCCAACTGACGCTGTGTGTATGAACGCATGACGAAATACATCAACAGGCTGAGCAGCAGGGCACAGACCAGTCCAGCGCCCGCCATGAGCTGACTTTTCCGGCTGGTATCTGCTTTCTTGGATAGGCTGGAAGACAGCATGGCTGCATCCGTTACCTGGGTTCGCAGGGCTGTGAGGCTTGGTAGCAGCGTGCTTTGTGCTTGCGTGATCACCAATGCAGCCTTGACCTCTCCGGCGCTGTTGCGCAGGGGTCGAAGGTAGACCAGTGCGGTTTTGTCTCCGACCGTCAGGTAGCGGGCATCAGACTGTCCAGCGGGTATTTCAAGCTTGTCGGAAAGTTCCGGGCTCATGGCTTGGGCAAAGTCTTGGTTACCCCCGCCAGTCCATGCGGAGTGTCCAGCCAGTTCAAAACCGTCTTCCGTTCTGGCAAACAGCATCAGGCTAGCCTCCGGCATGCGGCTGTTGTCCAGCAGGCCCTTGAACGCATCGGCAGCCAGATGCGCCGGTTTTCCCTTTATGGTCATCAGTGGCAGTTCCTGCTCGCCGATTTCCACCACATCGTCATGCAAGAGCAGACTGGCTGACAGTTCACGGTAAACGCCGTCGCCATTGCGCTTGGCTGTCTCGATGTCGCGGACCTGCTCCTGTTTGAGCAGATCGTCGATCAATCGTGTGTCGGGCTGGGTGACTGGCGCGGATGTTTTTGCCGTCAGCGACGCGCCCCACCAGCCCAAGGGGGGCAGTGTAAGCAGCAGGCATGCACACAGGGTGATGCCGCAGGTCAGGCTGATCTGGCTGGCCAGAGATGACTGCCGAAAAGTGAGCACGGCTGTAGTTCTCCCGGGAATGTCCCTCGGTTTACGACCAGTATGCCCGTAAATGAAGGGTGCGAGCCTTCAAACAGGGCTGCAAAGCCCTTGCTTTCAACTTCCTTGACAAGTTGGGGGCATCATTTGCGCGGGATGTGTTCGGCTAAGCGCGGCTCAGCAGTTCAGCGCAACTTAACCCAACCTAGGCCAACTCAGCCCAGATGGGTGCGTGGTCTGACGGTTGGGGCTTTTTGCGCGGTGCGCGGTCGATGGAACAGGCTTTCAGTTGCGCCTGCAGGGTCTTGCTCAGCAAGATGTGGTCGATGCGCAAGCCGCGGTTTTTCTGGAAACCCAACTGACGGTAATCCCACCACGAAAAGCTGGCAGGCGCTTGTGGCAATTGTCTGAATGCATCGCAATATCCCAGATCCAGCAGTGCCCGGAAATGCTGCCGCTCCGGTGGCGAACACAGCACTGCTTCGCCCCAACCGGCCGGGTCCCACACATCTTCGTCGGCCGGTGCAATATTGAAGTCGCCCACCAGCGCCAATTTGGTCCAGGTGTTGCTCCAGGCGGCCAGATCCGTTCTCAGGGCTTCGAGCCAGCGCATTTTGTAGTCGTATTTCTCGGAACCGACTTCAGACCCGTTGACCACGTACGCGCTGACGAAGCGCAGGTCGCCGAATGTGGCGCCAATGACGCGTTTCTGCTCGTCCGGGAAAGAGGGCAGGTTGACCTGCACGTCCAAGGGCGCGGGCATGCTGGCTTTGCGGTACAGGATGGCCACGCCGTTGTAGGTCTTCTGGCCGGCAAATACGGCGCCATAACCCAGTGCGTCCAGTTCTGTGACCGGAAACTTGTCATCTGTGAGTTTCAGTTCCTGCAGGCCCAGCAAATCGGGTTGCTGAGCGGTCAGCCATTCGCACACATGTTCGAGGCGGACTTTCAGGGAGTTGACGTTCCAACTGGCAATTTTCATGGTGTGCAAGCGCAGACTGTTTCAAGAGACCCGTTTGTGTTCAAGTACCTGCCCGTATGCTCATGCCGCCACGGCCGTTTCGCTCATGCCGCTGTGGCGCAGCAGGGCGTCGAGGCTGGGGTCGCGGCCACGGAAGGCCCGGAAAGACTCGGCTGCCGGGCGGCTGCCGCCCACCGACAGGATTTCATCCAGGAAGCGCTTGCCGGTATCTGCCTTGAGCACGCCGGTTTCCTCCAATTGTGCATAGGCGTCGGCCGACAGCACTTCAGCCCATTTGTAGCT
>SXZD01000239.1 GCA_005788065.1 Burkholderiales bacterium | reverse complement strand
TGGCCAGACCATCCAGACCATCTGTCAGGTTGACTGCATTGCTGGTACCAACGATCACAAAGTAAGTCAGCGCAATGAAACCCCATACACCCAACGGATAGCTGACCGACTTGAAGAAGGGGACGATGAGCGCGGCACGATCAGGCAATTCGAGCATGAAGCCACTGCTCACCCAGCGGGAGAACACGTCCATCACACTCTCATTGGAACCGGCTGACACGGCAAAAGCCAGATAGAAAGCGGCAATCAGACCAATGACGCTCTGCCAGAAATACTTCCATTTGGCAGGCAACCCCTTGGGGTTGCGATAGACCACCTTGCGATAGTCATCCACCCAGCCGATCCAACCATAACCCATGGTGACGATCATCACAATCCACACGAAGCGGTTGCTCAGGTCGGCCCACAGAACCGTGGAAAGCCCGATGGACAGCAACACCAGCGCACCGCCCATAGTGGGAGTGCCAGCTTTCACCAAGTGGGTTTGCGGGCCATCATCACGAACGGATTGGCCGATCTTGTACTGCGTCAATTTGCGGATGACAGCCGGCCCCAACACCAGACCCAACGTCAAGGCAGTACCCGCGGCCAACACCGCACGCAGCGTAAGGTAATTGAAAACACCGAAGCCGCGGATATCCTCGGCAAGCCAGCGCGCCAGTTCAAGCAGCATGACTGCCCTCCTGCGCGGACGTGCCGACGATGGCTTGAATGACTCTTTCCATTTTCATGAAACGCGACCCTTTGACCACGATGGAACCTGGCTGTTGTTGCGCCAGTTTTTTGACAGATGAAACAAGCTGCTCAATATCGGCGTGGTGCGTTGCACCCGCGCCGAATGCCTGCGAGGAATGAATGGCCAGTGCACCCACGGTGTGCAGTTGATCGATGCCAGACTGACGCGCCTTCAAGCCCAGATCGCGATGAAACGCTTCGCCCTGATCGCCGACTTCGCCCATGTCACCCAGCACCAGACAACGGGGTGCAGGCAGCGACACGAGTGCTGCGATGGCAGCCTCGACCGAATCAGGGTTCGCATTGTAGGTATCGTTGATGAGCACGCCACCGGCTGGGTGGGCAACGCGCTGCATACGCCCGGACACCGCCTGAAAGCCTGAAAGCCCGGCAACAATGGCGCCTGATCCGCAGCCGGCAGACCATGCGCACAGCGCTGCAGCCAGTGCATTGCGGGCATTGTGCGCACCGGGCAATTGCAGGTCGATGTACAGGTTTTCGATCCACGGGCCTGTCATCTGCAGCGACAGAAAACCGGCTTTGTCAGTCCAGCGAACGGTGGCCGATGCATCCTTAGCGTTGGCATCAATGGCTGCAAAACGCAAGGTGCGACGCGCGCCGGCGAGTTCGTTCCAGACGGCGGTATGTTCGTCAGCGGCAGGATAGACAGCCACACCGGATGACGGCAGCGCGGCGATGACCGAACCGTTTTCGCGGGCCACAGCCTCAACCGTCTTCATGAATTCCTGATGCTCGCGCTGCGCATTGTTGACCAATGCAACCGTGGGCGCTGCGATCTCTGCCAGCCATGCAATCTCGCCGGGATGGTTCATGCCCATTTCAATCACAGCCACCCGGTGCGCTGCGTTCAGTTCGAACAGGGTATGCGGTACGCCGACATCGTTGTTCAGATTTCCGCGGGTACTGAGCACATGCGAATCGCCAAATTCGCTGCGCAAAATGGCTGCCACCATTTCTTTGGTGGTGGTTTTGCCGTTGCTGCCGGTAACGGCCACCACCGGAATGTCGAAACGGGCGCGCCATGCCTTGGCCAGCAGCCCCAGCGCACGGCGTGTATCGTCCACCCGCCACAGAGGTCCCTGCACCGACAGATCACGCTCAACAATAACAGCGACTGCGCCGCGTGCGACAACGTCAGCAACGAAATCGTGCGCATCAAAGCGGTCACCACGCAAGGCGACAAATACGTCGCCGGCTTGGACTGCACGACTGTCCGTCACAATGCGCAAGGCATTTTGACCGGCGACTTCACCTGTAACACCACCATCTGCAGTGCCATCGGACAGTCCCAGCGCGCGGCGCATGTCCGACAGTGACCAGTTCAACACGGGATGAACGATCGGCGTGCTCATGCCTGACCTCCCGTTACCAGTGCGTCAAATACTTTCAGCGTCTGCTCGATATCCGAGAATGGCAGTACGCTGTCGCCGACGATCTGCCCCGTTTCATGACCCTTGCCTGCCAGCAGAACCACGTCGCGGACATCAGACTGGGCAATGGCCTTGGCAATGGCCTGCGCGCGGTCTTCAATGATGACGGGAACCGCCCCCTGCGGCATACCGGCCACAATGGCCTGAATGATGGTCGCAGGCGATTCGGAGCGGGGATTGTCGGAGGTGACAAACACCACGTCGGCCAGCCGTTGCGCCACGGCCCCCATCAACGGACGCTTGCCCGGGTCGCGATCGCCGCCACAACCAAACAGGGCGAGCAGTTTGCCGCTGCGCGCCTGCGAGACAGGCCGCAGGGCGGTCAACACCTTTTCCAGCGCATCTGGTGTGTGGGCATAATCACCCACCACCAGCGGCTTGCCATGGGCAGCAATCATCTGCATGCGACCCGGCGGTGGCGTAAGCACTGCAAGGGCCTGCGCAACAGAGGGCAAATCGTACCCACATGCCAACAACACACCGGCCACCACAGCGATGTTTTCCAGGTTGAATTGACCCACCACAGGCACCTGCACATCACACTGTTCGTTTTGCCACCGCAGCTGAATGCTGGAGCCGTCGCCGGTACACGTGCCTGCAACTGCAAGCGTTTGGGTACCGGCATATGCCTTGATACCCTTTTCGCTGGCTGTGACACGGATCACCGGCACGCCCGCTCGCTCTGCCACAGCACAAAAACGCTCTGCAGCGGGGTCATCCATGTTGATCACGGCCCGGTTCAACGTGGGCCAGGCAAACAGTTTTTGCTTGGCCTGCTCATACGACTGCATGCTGCCGTGATAATCAAGATGATCGC